>JAGRPD010000037.1:0-12566 GCA_020439875.1 Verrucomicrobiales bacterium | reverse complement strand
CTTTGTGTGGATATTACACTTTCTGAATTTGAGGTGAGCCTAATGGATGGGTCAACTCGGAGAGAGGCTTCTCGGAAAGTTACGGCAGATGCCAATCGGGTCCGTCGGCCATGATGCTGGCATTGATCTTGAGCATCTGCTCTTTCAGGCGCTCGACGATCTGCGGATGGGAGGAGGCGATGTCGTGCTGCTGCGAGGGATCGGCTTCGAGATCGAACAACTGGAAGTTGATGTAGCTGCCGTTTTTGATCGCGGGAATCCATGCTTCTTGGAACATGTTGTCGGTGGAGAGTTGGAAATCGGGTTCCGCGACCAACGAGTACCTGCCGTCGCGCATCGCCACGATGGGGCGGGATTTTTGCAAATGCCAAAACAGCGGTTGGTGGCGGGTGAAGGACGCGGGATCGCCAGATCGTAGCAAAGGGGACAGATCCGAGCCATCCAGATGCACACCTTGGGGTTTGTCGATGCCGAGCAGGCCGCACACGGTCGGCAGCGTGTCAATGACTCCGGCGGGTGTGTCGTCCACCCGGCCTGCGGGGAGGTGGCCGGGCCAGTGCCAAATCCCCGGCACGCGAATGCCGCCTTCCCAGTTGACGCCTTTTTTGCCTCGCAGATGGCCGACGCGATCGTCGCGATAGCTGCCGTTGTCGGAGGCATAGACGATGAGCGTGTCCTCGACGGGGGCCACTTGTTTCAGCTTTGCAAGCAACCGAGCCACAGCGCGATCTTCGTTGTCGATGGTGGCGGAATAAACGGCTCCCTGGTCCTTCGGCTTGCCGTACTCTGAAACGATGTCCTCGGGGGCGGCGATCTTGGCATGCGGTTCGTGGAACCAAATGTTGAGGAAAAAGGGCTTCGTCTGGTCACGCTCTTCCTCCAGCCAGCGGATCGCCTCATCGGCGACGATCTGGCAGGAGTAACCTTCGATCTTGCCCACGGGCTCTCCATTGCGAATGAAGTTTTCCGGGTTGTGATGGCTGGGTTCGGCGTTGTTCCAGGTGGCAAACCAATGGTCGAATCCGTGATCGGCAGGCGTGGGTTTGTCGTACTTCGCCGTGGGCAGACCAAGATGCCATTTTCCGATGTGGGCCGTCGTGTAACCGTTGGCCTTCAGCACCTCCGCCAGCGTGACCTCGCGCTCCAGCAAGTGGGAACGCTGCGATTCATCGTGGATCCAGCTGTAAACACCGGTACGGATGTGGTGACGTCCGGTCAATAAAGTGGCGCGTGAGGGCGAGCACACCGCACAACCTGCGTAGTAGTTTGTGAAGCGCGTGCCCTGGGCGGCCAGGCCATCCAAGGCGGGAGTCTTCACAGGGCCGCCATAGCAGCCGATGTCTTTCCAGCCGAGGTCATCCGACAGCAAGACCACCACGTTGGGGCGGTCCGCCGCCCTGGCGGAGAGGGAGGCAACAAGGAGAAGAGGGAGGAGAAAACGCACGCCATGGGAACGACCGGCGGCCATCCCGCCTTGCCGTCATTCCTCGCAGGAAATGAAGCCTTCGTCGTCTTCCGCCAGCGTCATTTGCGGTGTTACCTTGATGTCCATGCGGCGGTAGTAATCCAGCATCTTCTCCGTAGCCACCCGTCCAGCTTCAAGCACCATGCGGGTCATTTCGCTCTCTTTTTGAGCGGGTTCTTCCATTAGGTTGGAGGATTCGAGCATGGCGACAAGTTGTTCGAAAGTGTGGCGGCTGCTGTCCGCAAATTTTTGGGGAGGCGGCCACGAATTATCCCACAAACCCCACTCATCCGCAAGGGGCAGGTAATGCTGCAAAAAGCCCTTGCGGCTACGCTGAAAACGTCGCCGGATGTCGGCCTCGGGAACATGATGCCCACCCTGACGCACGCGCAGCCGCACCCGCTGCACGGCTTGACTGGCGGACTGAATCATCACGTAGTGAATCACCAATCGATAGCCCGCAGCTTTGGCCTGCTCCATCAAACGGACGTACGTTTTGCCGCTCAAGGTTGATTCACTCGCTCTTCAACTCCTCCAGCATCTCCAGCAGGTGGTCGGTCAGGATGACGGAGGCGTCCTTTTGCACTTGGTTGGTGCCGAGCCAGGTTTCGTATCCGCCCAGCTCATGCTGCTCCGGGGTGGGCAGGTAACCGTGGCGGCCGTTGGCGAGTCCGATCACCATCGTCTGCGGAAACGGGCTGCGCTTTTTCAGGTCAAGTCCGGTCTGAACAAAGGTCTCAAAGGGAACGCCACAGATGGCGAAGTCGCCGATGCGAATGGCCTGCACGATCACGGTCAAGGTTTCTTCCTCCCGCTGAGCCGCGTTGACGGTCTTGCTGGCGTAGTTTTGCGCCAACTTGGGCAGCTTCTCGATGGCGGCGGGATCTTTGACGGCGAGCACCGCTTTGGCCTCCGCCACGTCGGAGGCGCTGGGTCGGCGATACTTCAGTGTCACCTCGCGCTGCCGCATTCCCAAACGTGGGGAGGCCTCGTGCCGGTCAATTTTTTTCCACGCCGTCCAGGCGGTGTCGGCGGCTTTTTGCGCCACGATGCGGATCTGTTCAAAAGGCTCGCGCGGCGGTCGGGTGACGCCGAAAGGGATGTTGTTGATGTCGCCCGACGCGCCGTTGGACATCATCGCCACAAAGTCGTCGTCGCCGCGAACGCGCGAAGGCATGAGCCGTGCGAACTCACCGAAGTAGTCGGCGGACAGTTCGCCTTGGGGCGAGCCACCGACGTAATGCAGCGCGTAGTTTGCCAGCAGGGCGAGCGGCTTTTTCTTCGCATCTTGCAGCGAGAGGATGGAGATGTCGGGATCGGTGGGACCGGCGGGATGATCGATGACGTCGGGGCTGGTGCCGGGGTTCATCTTCACCTTGTCGAGCCGACCGAACGGATTGAGCGGCATCTTGCCGGGCTTGAGAAACCAGCGGCGATTGAAGACTTCGTCCGGCAGCGGATGCGAGGCGGCTCCGAAGGCGGCGGGTTTTAAGTTGGCGTGGGCGCGGATGATGGCCTCTGCCGTTCCCTCAATGAACACCGGACCGTAGGCGAGTTCGGGTTTCGGTCCCGAGGTGCGTCCGGCGGAAGGTCCGGTGTGGGTGTGGGTGGAGGAAATGAGCATGTTCGCCACCGGAATGCCGGTCTTCTCCGAGGCGAGGGCTTTGACCTGATTGAGGACGTCGGGACCCGCGCCCAAATTGTCCACCACGGCGAGGACGAGCGTGAGTTCACCGTCGCTCAAAACGATGGCGCGGGCCATCAAAGGATCATGCGCGCGCTCGGATCCCCTGCCGGTAAAACCGCCGACCATGTTGATGGGAAACTCGCGCGGTGTGATGTCGGCCACTGCTGCTCCGGCGCGGAGTTCGGCGGAGAAGGCGGGCCATGCCGAAAGCAGAGACGCTGTGACAAAGAGCAAGGTGAGACGCATTTTCACTCAACGTCGGTTGGTCCGTGCATCTTCAAGGATGAAACGCTCGCCTTGCCTCACGCCAAGACCTCGCGAATCACATCTCCCTCGACGTTGGTGAGCCGCCGCTTGAAGCCATTGTGCTCGAAGGTGAGCCGCTCGTGATCGAGGCCGAGCAGATGCAGGATGGTGGCGTTGAAGTCGTAGAGCGGATGAATGTCCTGGATCGCCTTTTGCCCAAACGCATCGGTCACTCCATGACTGACGCCGGGCTTGACCCCGGCACCGGTCAACCAGCAGGTGAAGCCATCGGGATTGTGATCGCGGCCCTTGGCGCCCTTCTGGAAAAAAGGCATGCGCCCAAACTCGGTGCACCAAACCACCAGCGTGTCTTGCAAAAGACCGCGTTGCTTCAAGTCGCGGATCAGCGCGGCGGCCGGTTGGTCGAGGATGTTGGCGTGCACGTCATACTGCTCCTTGAGCGCGTTGTGACCGTCCCAGTTGAGTTTGCCGCCGCTGGCGTAGGCACCGTTGAAGAGCTGCACAAAACGCACGCCCTTCTCGATCAATCGCCGCGCCAAAATGCAATTCTTGGCAAAGGCGGCCTTGTCGGCGTTTTGGGTGTCGTCAGCTCCGTAGAGTTTCAGGATATGTGCGGGTTCGGTGCTGAGGTCGGTCACCTCCGGCACGCTAAGCTGCATGCGCGCGGCGAGTTCGTAGCTGGCGATGCGCGCGGCCAGCTTCGCCTCTGCTGGATGCTGCTCCAGGTGGCGCTGATTCATCCGCCGCAGCAGCGACCGCGCCGCGTCGTCGGAGGTTGCGGAAACATTGGCTGCCGACAAATGCCGCACCGGTTCCTTCGAACTCATCGTCGTTCCTTGGAACGCCGCGGGCAGGAAACCGGGACCCCAGTTGTTCGATCCATTCTGCGGCACACCGCGCGGATCAGGAATGGCGACGTAGCTCGGCAGATCCTGGTTCTCACTGCCCAGCGCGTAGGTCGTCCAGGAACCCAGCGACGGAAAACCATCGAGCACGAAACCGGTGGAGATAAAATTTTCGGCGGGACCGTGGGTGTTCGATTTGCTGGTCAGCGAGTGAATGAAGGCGATGTCGTCGGTGAGTTCCGCCAAATGCGGAATCATGTCGCTCACCCACTTCCCGGTTTGGCCGCGCTGGCGAAACGCATACTGCGGCCGCGCCAAATTTCCGGCGGGACCTTGAAACGTCACCGCGGGTCCTCCCGGCAGCGGTTTGCCGTCCCACTCGATCAACTCCGGCTTGTAATCCCACGTCTCGAGTTGGCTCACCGCGCCCGCGCAAAAAATCACCACCACGTTTTTCGCCTTCGCCGGAAAATGTCCGCCACGCGGCGCATACGGCCGCGCCGGATCGATCATCGGCCCCTCCGCAGCCAGCAACCCTTCCCGCTCCAGCAGACTGCTCAGCGCCATCGATCCGAGCGCCGTGGCGCTGTTCGAAAGAAAGCCGCGTCGGTTGAGCAGGGGGTGAAGGGAAGGGCTCACGGGACAAACAGGAATTCGTTCGAGTTGAACAGGGCGCGGCAGAGGGTGGCGAGACCGTGCTGCTGGACGATGGGGAGAGCGTCAGGCAGTTCTTCCCTGGTCGGATCGCGGTTGAGCGCGAGTCGGTAGGCGCGGGTGATTTGTGCGGTGATGTTGTCGCCGCTTTCCTTTTGAACCCGCTCGGCAAAGGCTTCTGAAGTTTGCAGCGTGAAGGGGCTGTTGAACAGATTGAGGGCCTGGATCGGTGTGGTGCTCTCCACGCGGCGCGAGGTGCTCTGGCCGGCGTCGGGGCAGTCGAACGCTCCGAACACGGCTTCGGTTTCACGTCGAACTTTGTGCGCGTAAATCATGCGCCGCTGGTTCTCTGGCGTGAGTTTTTCCACCGGCTTGAATCCCGAAAGGCCGCCGCGTTTGTCAAACAGGTCATACCCCCGACCGAACATTTTCAGATCGAGCAGGCCGCTCACAGCGAGCATCGAATCACGGATGGATTCGGCTTCGAGGCGGCGACTCGGAAAGCGCCACAGCAGTCGCGCCCCCGCGTCAATCGCTTCGGCCTCAGCGCTGCTTGAAGCGGACGCCTGCCCATACGTCTCCGACAGCACGATCGCCCGATGCAGATGCTTCACGCTCCATCCGCTGCGGATGAACTCTGCGGCCAGCCAGTCGAGCAATTCCGGGTGCGTGGGTTTCACGCCATTGCGACCGAAGTCGCTCGAAGTTTCCACGAGCCCAACGCCGAAGTGGCCCTGCCAGATGCGGTTCACCATCACGCGCGCGGTCAGCGGGTTGTCGGGACGGGCAATCCAGTCGGCCAAGGTGATCCGGCGCTGTTGCTCGGCGGTTTGTTTTTTCAGCTCCAGCGATCCGAGGGAACGCAGCACGGCGGGCACGACCTCACTTTGGGGTTGTTCGGGATCCCCGCGATTGAGGACATGAATGTCGTCGGGATCGCGAAAGGTTCCGGCGAAGGCTTTTTGCTGGTTGGTGGCGGTGGCGATCTTTTTCTCCAGCGGTGCTCGCTGTTGCATGAGGTCCTTGGCTTCCGCGACTTCATCGGCAGACAGGCCCTTGGTGCTAAAGGCTTCGTTCGCTTCCTCCTTGGCGTCGTAGGCCAAACGGTCGCTGGAGTCGGCCACCGTTTTCCATCCGCCTTCGCCGGTCGCCACCTGGATGGCGTATGCGGTGGCGAGCCGGTCCTTGAATTTGCCCTGCCGGTCGCGACCCCAGATGACGCGGTCGATCGTCTCCGGCTTCGCGAATTCCACCTCCACCCAACCGCCGCCTTTTTCGTTCGACATCCAACTGCGCGAGTTCCCGTACTCGCCGTCGTTGAGGTATTTCAAATCGTGCCGGTTTGCCACGATGATGTCACCCGATGACGTGACCCCGGCATCAGCCGCCGCCAGCGCGACGTTTTCTCCCGCCAGGTTGAAGACTTCCAACTCGTCGATGCAGGGTTCGCGGAAGTTGTCGCGCATGGTGGCCCGAACCTGAAAGCGAAGCTTGCGGGTCGCGATGGGTTGAAAGCGATCCGTGTTCTTCTCCGGGTTGACCTTGGGGCGCTCGACGCCCACGCTGGCCAGCGGGACAAAGGTCGCCAAGCGGCGGTCGATTTCCGCCAGCCGCGCCTTGAGCTTTTTCGCCTCCAGGCGCGCGGCCTCGGCCTCGGGTGTGTGCAGGTCGCGGTCCGCGTACTCGACGCCAGCCACAAAGGCCTGCATCGAGTAATAATCTTCGGTCGAGATGGGATCGAATTTGTGATCGTGACAACGCGCGCAACCGACGCTGAGACCGAGAAAGGTCTGCCCAATGTTGGTGACGATTTCATCGAGCGAATCCTGGCGCGCCAACCGCTTCGAAGGTTCGTCCTTACCGATCTGTCCCGGCAGCAAAACGGAAGCCGTCACCAGAAATCCGGTGGCCGCGTCCTGGCCGCAGGCGTCACCCGCCATCTGCTCGCGGATGAATTGGTCGTAGGGTGTGTCGCTGTTGAAGGCGCGAATCACGTAGTCGCGGTAGGGCCAGGCGTTGGGCCGCTCGGTGTTTACCTCGAACCCGTGGGTGTCGGCATAGCGCACCACATCGAGCCAATGCTGCGCCCAGCGCTCGCCGTAGCGCGGGCTTGAAAGCAGCCGCTCCACCACGGCTTCCTTGTCGGGGTTTGCGGCAAAATCTTCCACCTGCTCAGGCGTCGGCGGCAATCCAGTCAGATCAAAGGTCACACGCCGCAGCCAGTCGATCGGCGGGGCGGGGGGCGAGCGATGCAGACCCTTCTCTTTGAGTTTCGCATCGATGAAGTCATCCAAGCTGCGAGGGTCTGCCGGACGGGTCGAAAGCGGTTTGAAACTCCAATGGTCCGTCCGGTCTTCGAGCTGCACCAAATCCGCGTCGTCCGGCCACACCGCGCCTTGTTCAATCCAGCGCGTGAGCATTGCGATCTCCGCCTTCTCCAAGGGGCCGTCGGGTGGCATCAACTCGTCCTCGTCCTCGGTGGTGAGGAAGTGGATCAGCGGGCTGCCAGCCGCCTTTCCCGGCACAATGTCCGGCCCGTGCTTGTCCCCACCTTTGAGCGCGACGGATTTCACATCGAGCCGAAGACCCGACTTTTGTTTTTTCTCGCCGTGGCATTCGTAGCAATGCGATTCAAAAATGGGCCGCACGTCCCGCACGAAATCGACGGGCCCGTCCGCCGCCGCGCTTGATCCCTCGCCCACGCTGAACGCGAGGGCGATGAGGGTGAGGCGGGCAGTGCGAATCATGAGCAGACAGTAACGGCTTGAACGCCCCCCATTTCGCGAACTTCAGCCAGTACGGAGGGCGACTCGCCCTCAGGGAGAAGACGAAGAGCGAGTCGCTCTCAGAACGTCCCGCTTCTCCGCGCAGAAAAGGGCTTCGCCGCAATTCGCTTCAAGTTTGCGGCGGCGAGCCTCGTTGCCATGGGGTCCTTCCCTGTCATGCCCCGTTTTTCCCATCTCGCCCGCGCGTTGAGCCTTGTTGTCGGTTGCCCGTTTTTGACCCTCGGAATCCTGAAGGCCGAGCCGCCGAACATCTTGTTCATCCTCGCCGACGACTTGGGTTACGGAGATCTCGGCTGCTACGGTGCCGACGATTTGAAGACGCCCCATCTGGACCAGCTTGCGAAGGACGGTGTTCGTTTCACCTCCTATTACGCGAATGGTTCCACTTGCTCGCCGACGCGCGCGGCCTTCGTCACGGGTCGCTATCAGCAGCGGCTCGGACTCGACAACGCGCTCACCTACCAGGAGATGGGACGGGGCCTTCCACCGAACGGTCAAACCATCGCGACCGACCTGCGGGCAAAAGGCTGCGCCACCGGCCTCACCGGCAAGTGGCACCTCGGCTACGATTTTGAACGCAAGCCCTTGCAGCAGGGTTTTGATCATTTCTTCGGTTTGCTCGGCGGCAATCACCACTACTTCCAGCACATGGACCGCATCGGCGTGCCCGATTTGTGGTCGGGCAATGAGGAGGTTCGGCGTGACGAGTACTCGACCGATCTGATGACGGAGGATTCCATCGCCTTTCTGCGTGACCATCGGGATCGCCCCTTCCTTCTCTACCTCGCGCATCCCGCGCCGCACTTCCCGTGGCAGGGGCCGATGGATCGCGACAAAGTGATCGAACCCAAAAAGAAGTCCTGGCAGGAAGGGGATCGTGAAACCTACATCGCCATGGTGGAGCATTTGGACGCGGGCATCGGTCAAACGCTGGCGGAACTCGACCGGCTGGGTTTGCGGGAGAAGACGCTCGTCGTGTTTTCCTCCGACAACGGCGGCCACACCTACTCGCGCAACGCGCCGCTCCACGGAGAAAAAGGCACGCTGTGGGAGGGCGGCATCCGCGTGCCCTGCATCGCCCGCTGGCCCGGTGTGCTGAAGGCGGGGTCGGAGTTCGCCGAACCCTGCATCACCCTGGACTGGACGGCCACGTTCCGACGACTTGCCGGATGGCCGGCGGATCCCGCTATCGAAGATGGTGTCGATCTGATGCCCGCTTTGACGGGGAAAGAAAAGCTGGCTGAGCGCTCCCTGTTTTGGCGACGCCAATCCGGTCCCCGCCGCAAGGTGGAGATCGAGGAGCAAGCCGTGCGCCACGGACCATGGAAATGGCTGCGCCGGGATGGCGAGGCGATGCTCTTCGATCTCGAAACCGATCTCTCCGAAACAAACAACGTCATCGCCGCCCATCCCGAGATCGCGCGCCAGCTCACCCAGGCATGGGAAGCCTGGGACGCGGAGATGGATGCATCGCCGAAACTGCCGTGATCTGGCTTATCGAGGTCGTTGCATCTCGAAGCGGTCGCGGGTGCGGCAGTAGCCACTGGGGCCTTCCATTCGGCCGATTGGCAGATAGGTGCCAGGTTGCAAGCGCCACGATTCGGTCTCGGCGAAGACACCATCGCGGACGTGGACGCGAAGAACTTGGCCGATGATGAGGCGATTTTCTCCGAGCTCAAAGATGCCGAGGGATTGGCATTCGAGACTGACGGGCGACTCGGCGATGCGAGGTGGGGTGACGACGGAAGAGGGTGATGGGGTGAGGTGGGCGAAATCGAGTTCGCTCTCTCCAGCGGGCAAAGGGGCAGCGCAAAGATTCATGGCTGCTGCGAGGGTTTCATCCACCATGTTCACCACAAATTGCTGAGTGAGGCGGATGTTGCGGGCAGTGTCTTTGGGGATGCCGGGAGCGCGATCTCCCGGGCAAAGCCCGACAATGGGAGGACTATCCCCCAGGAGATTGAAGAAGCTGAAGGGCGCGGCGTTGACGTGGCCGTTTTCATCCACGGTGGTGGTGAGCGCGATGGGTCGCGGTGTGATGAGGGCAGAGAGAATGGTGTAGGCGTCTTCCGCCAGAGGGCCTGTGAGATCGAGTTCCATGCCATGCAGGTGACATGGAAGGCCAGGGATGCAACTCAGAGATGGGAGGAGGCCGTCATTTGCAGGCGGCGGCGGCGTCCCATGAGGAAAGCGGCACCGCAGGCCACCAAAAGAGCGCTGGTTGGTTCGGGGACGAGAACCGTGCCGACCCAGAGTTCCCTGTCAAGGTGGAATGTAATACCATTTACAAAGGAGGGATTGGAACGTGTCGATGGATCGATGGACTCCGAGTACTCCATGTATTGACGATACGAATAGGTTCCTGGCTCGAGCAAGCCAGTAAGTCTTGAGCCATCATTCATGGACCAAATGAGTATTGGAGGCTGAGCCGGATCTGGTGAATCCATCAAAAGATCCATGCCATAGGCGTTTGGTGGCCTTCCCAAAATTGGGAGAGTGGAAGCGTTCAGTTCGAATTCGACTGAGCTGGAAACCTGAAACCGAGTCATGGTGCCTAGCTCGGCAGTCCACTCCAAGAGAGGGCTGGGAGAATTCTCTGCCGTGTCAAAGACACCCCCTAGCATGATAAATAAATCAATATTCGACGAAGTGACAAATCCCACGGGGGATTGGTAGGGAACTGGATCCCTAATGGTGATTGAGTAATTATTAATATTTAGATTGAAAATAGAAGTGTAGAGGGTTGCTCCCGGAACGCTGGGTAGTTCAAGGAATGGCGATTGGAAAGTGTCCCAGCGGATCGGTGGCCCAAAACTGGCGGAATTGGAAACCGTGACGGGAGCTTCATCGGGAAGGGTATAGGTGAAACTTGCGGACTGCCAGGCGGTAGCCTCCAAGAGAGTCACAGGTGCGGCATATTGAGCCCTGGCGACTGAGCCAAACCCCCAACAAGCGACGGCGAGAAGGAGGAGGCGTACGGTTTGGAGATGCATGTGACAAACTTAAGTGAGGCACTTCCAATTTGCAATAATGAAATTACGCAGTCATCCTATTTGGCATCTAGAATAAATCGTATCCCTTAATTGTTAATGATCTGCTTCGTGTTTGAGCTGGCGGGTCTCGAAGGGGGCTGCATGTGATGCGGAGGTTGAAAGTGAGTTTGTGAATCGAAGGGGGCGTGACCTTTTGTCCGTCCCAACCCGCCTCCGGTTCTATCCCCATTGCCTTTAACCGATCAAAGATTGACATCTCTGGATACACCTCCGTCTTCGCCTCAATCCCAATCCAAAAACATCGTTTTTTCGCAACTCTCTTAAGCCAAAGACGTCGCAAAATCAAGAGTTGGTAACTTTGTTGCTGCGAACTTGTCTCGCGAAGGACTTCGTCCGAGACCCACGCTCTCGCGCCGATCTCTCCTCTCCGCTGACTCGTCAGTTAGCCTGGCCGTATCGTGTTCAGGTCTTTCGCCTTTTTGAGGCTGGACTTTCGCTTCGTGTATCCGAATGGGTGCGCCTTTGTCGTGGGCAGGCTGCAAAAGCAAGCGGGCAAGGAAACCCGGACGAACGATGACCATCGGTAGTTGGGGGGGGGAGGCAGGGATCCGATCTAACATGTGCTTCACTGCAGAAAGCCCCCCGCAGCGGCTAACTTCGACCAGACGGTCGGACGTTAAGGGGCTTGCGTTCCTGCTGGCGGGAATACGGAAGACGCTCCGCCAAAATGCTTGAAAAGCGCTGCGCATGGTCTTGTATGGATGGCCATCCTTCCCCATTTGCACTCTCTGCCCATGAAAGCTGAAGCCGTCCTGACCACGATTTTGTGTCTCGGGCTTGCCTCATGCAGGGGACCGAGAGGACTGGAGCCTGTCCCACCCACCTTGGCGCAGATGCAGCTCGCCAGGAACGAGCATTCCGATCCCACAAGAACGACCATCGACCGCTCGGAAATGCCTCAGTTAAATTACTTCATTCACAATTCCACCCAAGTGAACCAGACCCAGATCAATCAGACGCAGATCAATCGGACTCAATTCAACACGCACTATCTGAATGTATTCCCTCGCTAACTGCCTCCCCCGGCTCATTCTGCTTTTCTGCATTTGCCTGATGGCATCTTGCGCGACACAGCCCGATGTCATGCAGGTAGGCGTCAATCGTTACTTGGTTTCCGTGACCAGTGCGGCGGGGGCTTTTGCTAGCCCCTCAGGAATGAAGGCGAAAGCCATTAACAAGGCCAACGTCTATGCACGCGAAAATGGCGGCATCGCGGTGGAAACGTCCTCTCAATTCAATCGCCCAGCGATAGGCTTTCCCACTTACGATTTCTATTTCAAAGTTGCCACTCCCTGATTGAGGAAATCACTCGCCGTGCTGACGTTTGGCAAAGTTTCGGGAAGTTATCCAGCCAAGGGCCGATTCTGTGTATAGCGCCACTTTTTCCTGCTGACGGGAATAGAAATGCCTCAGTCGCGAGGTGGAGAATTGCCCTCATCCGAAAATCGATCTGGTTCCAGCAATCTTTCTCGGTCCTGGCCATATCATTCATCCCGCAAAGTTGAGAGCTCCCTCGGATTACCGAGACGTCGTATCTGTTGCCATTCTGGCGACGAAATCAAGCGCTTCAAATCCCTGATTTCGTCTATGTAAGTTTGCAGCAATACTGTTAACAATGCTTGATTTTGTGGTTTATTTTGATCCATGAAAGCTGCGAAAAACGAGAGTCGTTGGGTCGGGTTTGAGGCTAAGGCCGAGGAGTGAAGACCGCAGGAGGGAAGACAGAAAAAGAGAGAAGATGTGAGTGGAGGTTTGGGGGGTGATGAGGTGGCTTTGGGTGGATGCTTGGGTTGGCCGCGAAAGATCGCA
>JAGRPD010000482.1 GCA_020439875.1 Verrucomicrobiales bacterium | reverse complement strand
CGCTCGTGGCGGTCGGTGCGGGAGAAGCTGCCTTCGACGCAGGGTTGATGCGCGGCTTCGGCGAGGGCGACGAGCTTTTTCAACACGTCGGGTTGATCGGCGGCCAGATCTTTGGATTCGCTGGGATCGGTGGCGAGGTCGTAGAGTTCCCAACCGGCTTTTCCACTGGGGCGGACGGCGCGCCAGGTGCCTTGGCGGATGGCGGTCCAATTGCCGATCTCCCAGTAGAGGTAATCATGGAGTTTTTGCTCGCCGGGTTGGCCGAGCAGGGTGGGCAGGATGGAGAGGCCGTCGATGTCGGAGGGTGGGGTGGTGCCGGTGAGTTCGGCGATGGTGGGCAGGATGTCGGGGAAGTAGCAAAGCAGGTCGCTCGATGTGCCGGGCGCGATTTTTCCGGGCCAGCAGGCGGCGAAGGGGATGCGCAGGCCGCCCTCGTAGAGTTGGCCCTTTTTGCCGCGATACTCGACGCCGGTTTCGGGATTCACGTTGGCACCGTGGATGCCGCGCGGGAGTTCTTTGGACGGGAAGTAGTCGGCACCACCGTTGTCGCCGCTGAACATGATGAAGGTGCTTTCCTCAAGGCCGAGTTCCTTCAGCAGAGCGCGCAATTCGCCGAGTTGGCGGTCGATCATGGTGACCATGGCGGCGTAACGGCGCGCTTCTTCCGGCCAGGGCTTATCTTTGTAGAGCGCCCAGGCGGGATCGGAATCGGGAATGTCAAAGGTGCCGTGCGGCGGGGTGACGGGCAGGTAGCAGAAGAAGGGTTTGGCTTGGTTTTCGCGGATGAAATCCATCGCCGCATCGAAGATGACGTAGTGCGAGTAGGTCTCGCCCTTGCTCATGCCGAAGTTGTTTTTCAGCGGCACTTCCTCGCTGTTTCGAATCAGGTAGGGCGGGTAGTAGGAGTGGGCGTGGACTTGATCGTAGTAGCCGAGGAAGACATCGAAGCCGTGCTTCTCCGGAACGCCGGTGGAGTCGCGACCGCCGCAGCCCCATTTGCCGAAGCCGCCGGTGGCGTAGCCTTTTGGTTTGAGCATGGAGGCGATGGTTTCCTCCTCGGCGCGCATCGGTGTGCCGCCGCCATTGACGCGGACGGAGGTGTGGCCGGCGTGTTTGCCGGTGAGGAAGCAGCAGCGGGTCGGCGCGCAGACGGAGGACCCGGCGAAGAGATTGTTGAAGCGCATGCCCTCGGCGACCATGCGGTCGAGCTGCGGCGTCTGAATGGTGGTGCCGCCCATGTAGGAGGGCTCGTAGTAGCCGAGTTCGTCGGCCATGATGTAGATGACATTCGGCTGCGCCGAAAAGGACGAGTGGGGAATGACGAGTGCCGAAACAAGGGCGAGCAGGGCGAGGTGCTTCATGAAAAGTTGGAACGATGGAAAGTGGCGGTCCATTGCGGCGGAACTTCACGGGAGGTGTGGGGTTTGAAGCGGTTATGAATCGCTTCCGATTGTGTCTGCCGCTGGTGTTGGGTTTCGTTTGGGTGTCCGTCGCGTCAGCGCAGACGGTGGGGCCGATCGATTGGGAGAAGGCGCGGGAGTATTTTCAGCGGGACAAGCGCGGGGAGGCGTTGAGCGGGGAGGAGAGGGCGTATTTGGACCGGGCCAAGGCGGCGCGGCGGACGGGCGCGGGGACGCCGGGTCGCGTGACGGGCGGGGTGCAGCGGCCGATGCCGGAGGGGCTGGTGCCGCTGTGCGACCTGAAGGCGGCGGACCGTTATGAAGAGGAAGACGGGGGTTTGTATGGCGGAGGATTAAACGTGCCGCCGGCGGAGTTGCAACGCGCGGCGGAGGCGGCGCTGGCGCGGGTTCAACCGCTGAATGCCGGGGGCGAAGCGGACGCGGAGGGGATCATCGGTCTGGTGTCGATCAGCATGTCGAACGCGACGATGGAGTTTTCGACCTTCAAACGAATCGCGGATGCGGATGCGAGGAAATCCGGGCAGGTGAGGATCGTGGATTGCGCGCAGGGCGGGCAGGCGATGGCGGAGTGGGTGCCGGAGGACGCGCGGCCATGGCAGGTGGCGATGCAGCGGCTGGAGCAGGCGGGGGTGAGCCCGAAGCAGGTGCAGGTGGCGTGGATCAAGCTGGCGAACAAGGCTCCGAGCGGCAGCATGGCGGAGCATCTGGAGAAGCTGGAGGCGGACACGCGGCAGGTGATCGCCAACGCGAAGCAACGGTTTCCGAACCTGCGGGTCGCTTACCTCGGCAGCCGGATTTGGGCGGGCAACGCGAAGGGCAATTTGAATCCCGAGCCGTATGCGTATGAGTCGGCGTTTGCGGTGCGGCACTTGATTCAGCGGCAGGACCTTCAAAAGGAGCCCCTGCTGCTGTGGGGACCGTATTTGTGGGCGGCGGGCGAGGAGGGTCGCCAGGCGGATGAGCTGGTGTATCGACCGGAGGATTTCAACAGCGACGGGGTGCACCCGAGTGAGAGCGGTCGCGCGAAGGTGGCGGGGCTGCTGCTGGAGTTTTTTGCGGAGGACCCGTTGGCGAAAGGCTGGTTTGCGCGGTGAGGTTTTTT
>JAGRPD010000481.1 GCA_020439875.1 Verrucomicrobiales bacterium | reverse complement strand
TCCAGTTTGTGGTGGGGAAAGTACGCACGGGGGCCGGTTTCGCGGTGGAAGCGGAAGGAAGGCTCGCCGCCGAGGCTCGCACGGGGGACGCGGTCGCTTGCGTTGTCGCAGACATCTCCGTCTCGCTGGTTGCGACTCGATGAGTCGAAGGGCGGGTTGAGAGATGAAGGTAGGCCAGTCCGATCAAAAGGACGACCAGGAGGGATCCCGCTGCATAAATGAAACGCCGCTGCATGATTCCGCAATCCTAGGGGAGTCTTGATCTCGAGGCAAGCTTGTTCCTGAAGCGATTGTCGCAAAAAATTGGACGATTTTTTGGATCAAAGTCGCGGCTTTTCGACCGTTGAGGCATCCATGAAGTCACTTTTCCTGCTTTTCTTGATTCCGGCGATGGTACGGGCTGAGCCACTGCGGTTGGTTCATGATCCCGCGCTTTCCCCCGATGGTCAGACGGTGGCTTTTTGCTGGATGGGAGACCTCTGGACGGTGCCCACGCAGGGAGGACGCGCGATTCGCCTGACCTCGCACCCGGCGATGGAGTCCAACCCGGCGTTCTCACCCAATGGGAAGGAAATCGCCTTCAACAGCACGCGGGATGGAGCCAAGATGGCCTACGTGATCCCGGCTGCGGGAGGAGAGGTGCGGCAGGTGAGTTTTCATACCGACGGCTGCGAGATCCGGGAATGGACGCCCGATGGCCGCTCGTTGCTCGTCAATTTGTTGCGGGATTACAGCTGGCAGCGGGAGTCCCGATCCGCTCGGCTGGCACTGATGGAGGTGACGCAGCGGGCGGCAGAGATTCCCCTGTTTGATGACTACGCCCTGGCGGGCACCCTCTCGCGGGATGGCTCCCAAGTGCTCTTCATGCGGGAGGGCTCCGAACCCTGGTGGCGGCAGGGATTCAAAGGCTCGCGCGCTGGGCAGATTTGGCATTTTGATCGCCAAAAAAACGCCTTCCGTTGCCTGCTCAGCGATGAAATCGAAAATCGTTCCCCCCTGTGGCGTGCCGATCAAAAAGGCTGCTACCTGGTGCGTCAGGGGAACCTTTGGGAATACGACTTTGCCTCCAAGCGCACGACACAGCACACCCACTTCCAGGAGGATCTCGTTACTTTCCCCGCCATTTCTCGCGATGGTCGGACCTTGGTCTTCCGCGTGCGATTCGATCTCTACCGCTGGCATCCTGGCGATGCGGAACCCGAAAAAATCCTCATCGAAGGGGCGACCGAACCAGATCCTGATGAGGTGCGCGTCATGCTCAGCAAGGCCACGGAGGTTCACTTCGCTCCGAGTGGACTGGAGCTGGCCATGGTGGCGGGGGGTGATGTGTGGGTGATGGATGCGGAACTCAAAGAACCCCGAAGAGTCACAGCAACGGAGGAAGAAGAAAGCTCGGTGCAGTTCGCTCCCGACGGCAAGTCCCTCGTCTTCATCAGTGAGTCCGGTGGCCAGCCCGATGTGTGGTCGGCCACCCGCGCCGAGGCGGATGCGCCGTGGTGGGAAAATGATCGCTTCATCTTGAAGCGTCTCACTCAGGATGTGCAGACGGAGACCAGCCCGCGCTTTTCTCCAGATGGAAAAAAGCTGGCCTATCTGCGTGAGCGCGGAGATTTGTGGATCGCGGATGCCGATGGCGGAAATGCCAAGCGCTTGGTCGAATCATGGAATGAGCCGAAATTCGATTTTTCTCCCGATGGATCCTGGATCGTCTATTCGAAGGAAGACGAGGCATTCAATGACGACATTTGGTTGATCCCCAGCGATGGCTCTCTGCCTCCGCACAATCTCTCTCAGCACCCGCATGATGACAGCAACCCGCGTTGGTCGCCAGATGGAAAAAGGATTGCCTGGACGGGGCGGAGGGATCGCGATGAGGTGGACATTTTTTACGTCAATTTGTCGCCGAACGATGATGAACAGACCGCGCGGGAACGCACCTTGGCCAAGGCGCGATCCAAGTTCACCACCAGCAAAAAAGAGGAACCAACCCCTCAAAAAGGCGCTGCTCCGAAGCCCGCCAGCCAACCTCCGCCATCCAAATCGGCTGCGCCTTCCACACCTCCATCCGATCCAAAGCCGAACGTTGAAACGAAGAGCGCCAAATCGGAAGCCCCGGCTGCGAAGCCTGCCCCTACAGCGGAAAAACCCGTCGAACACGTCAAAAAAACGTCGCGGATGCCGATCGATTTGAATGGCATTCATGATCGCATCCATCGAGTGACCGTGGCGGGCACCTCCGAGTATGCGTTGGCTTGGTCTCCGGATTCAAAGAAGCTGGCCATTCACTCCAGTTGGAACGGGCGCGGTAGTCTGCGGATGCTAGAGTGGCCGGACAAGCTAACATCTCCCACCACACTCAGCACCTCTTCATGGACTTCGGTGAGTTGGCTGAAACAGGGGGATCAGATCACAGGCTTGGTCGATGGTAAACCTGCCATGCTCGCTGGAAAATCGGGGAGTTCGCCGCGTGTGTTGGGTTTTTCGGCAGCGCAGGACTATTCGAGATCGAGTCAGCAGAGGGCGTTGTTTGAGCAGTGCTGGAGGATCATGCGGGATCACTACTATGACGACCGATTGGGCAACCGAGACTGGGATGCTGTGCGGGTGAAGTACTCCGATATGGCTGCTGAAGCTCCAGATTTGGATGGGGTCGGGGAGTGCGTGTTGTTGATGTTGGGAGAGCTGAATGGCTCTCATCTCGGATTCAGTTGGTCGGCGGCTCGAAATTGGCGTGCTGCTCCGTGGAATGAGGAAACCGGTCATCTTGGAC
>JAGRPD010000480.1 GCA_020439875.1 Verrucomicrobiales bacterium | reverse complement strand
GCCAGCTTGTCGATGTTCGGCGTCTGATACGATTCACCACCATTCGCCGTGATGCATTCATAGCCAAAGTCATCGACCATGATGAGGATGACGTTGGGCTGCTCCGCAGCCAATGACGAAGCGAGAAGGGCAAATAATGAAAGAAGGATGGCTGGAAGTTTCATAAACGGAAAGAAGGAAGAGCAGGTGCGGGGAGGGATGGATCACTCGTCAGGCAGATTTTTGCGGCGCAGGATTTCCATGCGGGCGTCGTCGGTGAGGTAGATGTCTTTGACGTCGTTGAGCGGCATGATGGTCCAGGGGGAGACCATGTTGAGGCCGTTTTTGGTGAAGACGAAGCCGCCTGCGAGATAAATGCAGGAGTGGATGGAGAGGCCGGTGGAGACGCGGCGGAAAAAGAGCACGTCACCGTAGCTGGGCTCTCCCTCGACGCGTTCGTGTTCGGTGAGGATGCCGTTGATGGCGATGTCGGCGTCCAGATAGTAGGCTTGCGGTTCGGTGCGGAAGAAATTCAGGGTGGTCCAATGACAGTCTGGTAGGCTGCCGTACTTGGCGTAGTCGGGGCTGGCGAAGGTGTAGAGGAGCTTGCGCGGGACGGGAGGGAGGAGGTGGCCGATGGGCAGGGAATCAATGCCATCCGTGGCGGCGATGCTTTGCAGGATGGGCTCGACGTCTTTGGTGCGAAAGCCGGAGCCGAGCGTCCAGTAGGCCAACACGTCCTGAATGCGGGTGGTGGGCTCGACGACGAGATGCAACATGGCGGCGCGGGCGCGGGTCATGGATTTGGCGATGAGTTTGACTTCGGCGTCGGTGCGGGCCATGCCGACGAGGATGGAGAGATCGCTGAAGACAAGAGCGCTGCCACGGGAGTAGCTGAGGCGGTCGATCATGTCCACCAGCTCGCTACGGAGCGGGCTGGTGCGGAAGAAGGTCTGCACGGAGCGACCCGTGATGATGAGGGGATTTTGTTGCTGAGGATTGGTGGGAAATTCTGCGAGGAGGGCGCAGAGGCGGCTGCGGGTGTCGCGATCGATGCTGACGACTTCATCGACCGTGGGCAGCAAGTAGAGGTGGTTGCGACCTTGACGCAGGCGGTCTGAGGAGAGGAGGGATTGTACGAGTCGGGGATCGAGGCCAACGTCTTCCAACTGCTGCTGGAGGCGGGGGCGCTCATCCAGGGGGAAAGCCCAGCGCGTCTGGCGATCTGGGATGGGGTAGGCATCGACGATGGATTGGGGGGCTTCGATAAAGACGAAGGCTCCTTCGAGATTGCCCCAGGGGCCGCGGGTGCGGATCAGACGCCCACTGGAATCGGCCGCGTGATCGCCGTCGATGGCGGAGCGCTCTTCCGGTATGATTTTGAGATGACCGGATTCGTCGAGCGTCAAAATGCTGCTGCCCGGTGCTGCGGGCTGGGCCTGGGAAGAGACAGGGGGCAAGCCGACGAGCAGGAGGCCTGCTGTGAGCACCCGAGGCAGAGGGCGAAGTTGGATGCGGAGTGGGTTCACTTTTGTTTGCCTTTGCCTTTTTTGGGCGGGGCTTGGGGTTCGGGGACGGGCGGGAGGCCGTCGTCAGGTTGATTCCAAAGGCGGAAGGGATCATCCAGGCGGCGCATTTCAGCGAGCAGGAGGGCCTGCATTTCGGCGAGCTTGTCGGCGTAGGCGGGATCTTCGGCGAGGTCTGTTTCCATGGGGTTGCCGCGATGATGCTCAGGCAGGTATTCGTGGGGATTTTTTTCCAAATTGAAGAGCTGAGTCTCACGCACGGCGCCGTCGAGCACATCGTATTGAATCAATTTCCAGTCGCCCTTTTTCACCGTGCGCATGCCGGGCCGGGTGCCGCCGCAATAGACGCCGTAGAGCACGTCGCGAACGGTGGATTCCTGACCGAACAAAACGGGTTTGAAGCTGATGCCCTCCACGGTCTTCGGAGCATCGATGCTGGCGAGATCGCAAAGCGTGGGCAGCACATCGAGCAGGTAGATGTTTCCGGGTGCGCGGCTGCCGGGCTGGATGCCGGGGCCTTTGACGATCATGGGGACGCGCCAGGTGTGCTCGTAAAGGTTTTGTTTTCCCTGAAGGCCGTGGCGGCCGATGGCGATGCCGTGGTCGGCGGTGTAGAAGATGTAGGTGTTGTCGAGTTCGCCCATCGCTTCGAGCTTTTTCAGGACGCGCTCAATTTGGGTGTCGATGTTTTCCGAGCAGGCCATGTAGCGGCCGCGCTCGTTGCGGATGGTTGCTTCATCCCGCCGCTCCCACACGCCCTCCACGGTGGTTTCATCGCGCAGGCCGGGGTGGCCGTGATGAAAGGGATGCGCGGTCAGATAGTTTTCCGGCAGGGGAGGCTGGAGGGAATGCAGCGAGGGCGGCGTGTTGGGATCGTCGTGATTGGTGGCGCCGTATTTGGCATTCAGCTCCGGCTTGCCGTAGCGGGGGTCATGCGGATGAGTGAAGCCGAAGTAGATGAGGAACGGGTCCTTGTCGGCGGTGGCTTCGCGTTCTTGAAGGTAATTCAGCACCTGGTCGGCATGCCAGGCGCTGCCGGTGGCGTCTTCAGGACCATAGTTGGAGCGGTCATGGCGGACGGTGAACTGCTGATTCGCCAGCTCGTAGCTGTTGCCCTTTTTGCAGGTGCGCATGGTGTCGTAACCCGCGCGGTTGAAGACGGCGGCCATGGTGAAGTCGGGCAAGTCCGGCGGCACCAGTGCGGCGTTGGTGGTGTGGGGGTTGTTGCCCCGGCCCGAGCCGTCAGGAATGTGCCAGACGGTGCGGCCGCTCATGATCATGTGGCGGGAAGGTGTGCAGACGGCACCGACCCACGCGCCCATGTGATGCGCCGAATCTAAGACCATGCCCTCCTTGGCGAGACGGTCGAGGGTGGGGGTTTCGAGGCGGCTCTCAGGATCGTAACAGCGCAGATCCAGCGGCGACTGATCGTCGGCGATGATGAAGAGGATGTTCGGGCGCTTGGACTCGGCGAAAAGAGGAGTACTGGCGAGCAAGAGGGCGGAGAGGATCAGGAAACGCATGGGTGAGCGGGGAAACGCTGCTGGAAGCCCCAATCTCGCTTGGCATCTGACTCTGATCATCAAGGCCTGTTCCATTTTGTGAAGAGGGCAGGGTGCACGAATGCAGGTGGTCATGCACAGGCGCACCGCCCATCATCTCATTCGACCGTCATCTCTCCACGCATCACCACCCAGTGGCCGGGGAAGGTGCAGAGAAAGGGATAGACGCCGGGTTTTTCCGGTGCGGTGAAGCGGAGGATCTCGCCCTTGCCGGGATAGACGAGCTTGGTGTGATGCAGAATTTTTTCTGATTCAGGAATGAAGTCGCGCTCAATGCCTTTCGGATCTTTGGCCATTTCATTGCCCGCGAGGCCGACCTCTTCGAGCGCGCCGGGGGTGACGATGGCGAGATTGTGCGGGGTGGCGTCGGGATTGGTGAAGGTGAGCTTCACGGGCTGACCCGCTTGCACGCTGAACTGCGTGCGGGTGTACATGATGCGCTCGGGCAGGCAGGAGATTTCGACTTCAGCGAGACGGGCTTGTTTGTCGAACTTGCGATCCTCCGCCGTGGGTTTGGAAAAGGCGATGGGCTGCTGGCGAGTGTTGGCTTTGAGAAAGGCCTCGATCTTGGGTTTCAAAGCGGGATCGTTTTCCCAGTGCTGCCGCAAAGCTGCGGAATTGAGCGTGCAGGTCATGGCGTAGGTGAGGTGATCTCCCATCGGCTGATCGAGGATGGGCAAGATGGCGTCGAGCGCGGCGCGGGTGCCGAGGTAGCTGGCGGCGTTGGCGGCCTCGAGTCGAACCAGTTGGCTGTCATCCTGGGCACGGGCGGCGAGTTGCGAGACATCGCTCATGGAGTGGCGCAGTAGGCGGGTGGCGGCGGCGCGGGCATGAGGTTCCTCGCACTGCAATACCTGATCTAACAAAGCGGGGCGGATCTGATCAATGCCGCGCAGCAGCCAGAGGGCCTCCGTTTGATGATGGCGGAAGCGGGGATCTTGAGGATCGAGCGCGGCAATCCAGGCATCGAGAGCGGGTGCGACCTCGGCGGTGGGGCGCGCGCGCAGTTCGCGACGCGCCCAGTAGCGGTAACGGGATTGATCGGACTTCAGCAAATCTAACAGCTCGGGAATCGCTGCATCAGCGATTTGGGGTGGGTCTTGCAAGGTGGCCCCTTTGGGGACGACACGCCAGATGCGGCCAGAGGTGCGATCGCGGCGGGGATCTCGCAGGGAGTACTGGGCGTGGCCTTTGACGGGATTGTACCAATCGCAGATGTAAAGCGCACCGCGTGGGCCGAAGCGCAGGTCCACGGGGATGAAGCTGAGGTTTTCGGAGAAGATTAGATCGGAGACGTATTCCTCCTCAAAGTGATCTTCTTTTTCTAACCAACGGAAGATTTCGATGCGGTTGGTTGGTTTGTAACGGGCCTTGATGAAGCCGCCCTGCATCTCGGCCGGCCAGGAGGGGAAATCAACGAAGTCATGGCCGCACACGCCAGAGTAGGCGGGCAGTTTGGTGGCGGGATGTTGCTCGGGGTAGGGGGCGTTGGTGGCGTGAAAGGCGCTGGCAAAAATGGGGTGGCTGGCGACGTGCTGACCCCAGTCGTCAAAGACCACGCCCCAGGGATTGGTGTTCGGATAGCCGCCGAAAGCGGTGAGTCGCTGGTCCGAGGGGTGGAGGAGAAACCAGGAGCTGTTGCGGGCGCGCACCGGGCCGTAGGGGGTCTCGATCTGGGAGTGATGAAAGATGGACTCGCGAAACATGAGATCTCCATCCGGTGTCCAAATGAAATCATGCAGCGCGTGGTGGCTGTCTTCCGTGCCAAAGCCGGTGTAGATGAACTCGCGCTGGTCGGCGCGGTCGTCGCCATCGGTGTCGAGCAGGCGGCTGAGGTGAGGTTCCTCGGATACGAGCACGCCGTGAGGGATGAGTTCAAAGGAGAGCGGGATGTGGACGTCATCGGCCCAGACCTTGCACGAGTCGGCGCGGCCATCGTGATCCGTGTCTTCGAGGATGACGATTTTATCCACCGGTTCCCGACCCGGATAGATGTGAGGGTAAGTGGTGGAGCAAGAGACCCAGAGGCGGCCGCGCGCATCCCAGCGCATGGAGATGGGGCAGGCGATGTCGGGAAATTGCTCTTCGGAGGCGAACAGGTTGACCTCGAAGCGGGGATCGATTTGAAAGGCTTTCAATTCGTCCTCTGCGGTGAGCCACTCGTTGGCTCCACGGGCTTCAATGACTTCATCCAGCGGGGGCACGTTGGAGTCATCCACGGCGGTGCCTTGGAAGGATTCACCCTTGGCGATGGCCCAGATGCGTTGATCGCGATTGGCGGTCATCACTTCAAAGGCGCGCATCGCAGGCAGGAAGTCGAGGTAGCCGTAGTCTTTGCTGCGTCCGCCAGTGTAGTAAAAGGTGTTGAGCGGCCGGTAGCGGCGGAAGTATTGGCGATCTTTGTCCACCACGGCGGCGCGCAGTTCTTCGTTCATCGGAGGTGGGGACGCGCCGAAGGTCTCGCGAAAAAGGGCATCGGCGGTGAGGAGGTAGCCGTCCGCATTGAGATGCGCTCCATTGATGGTGAGCGGCGCGGCGGGATCTCGCATCGCGGCGCGGGTGGGCTCGAAGAGATTGACAAAACCCACCTGCTCAGCTGCGGCGACTTCGGCCATGGCGGTGGTGTAGGCAGCGAGTCGATCGTTGTTCAGATCGGCGGCGGGGATGCCGGGCAGGTTCTCGTTGGCGATGGGGGAGAGCAGGACGATGCGGGGACCGCTCTGGCCATTGAAGGCGCTGGTCTTCATCTCGCTGATCCAGCTGGCAAGACGCTTTTTGAAGTCGTCGATTTTTTCGATGCCAGCGAAGGATTCGTTGTAACCCCAAGCGGCAAAAAGGACGTCGATCTTTTCGCGGGCGAGGTGCTGCGGCACGGTGGCGAAGTTGTCGGGACGCGGCTGGAGATCGACCTCATCGGCGGACCAGGCAAAGTTTCGAAACACGAGCTGGAGATCGGGATGGGCCAGTTGGATCAGCGTTTCGATATCGCCAAAGAGCTGGGCGCGATCCAGTAAGGTGCCGCCGACGAAGGCGATGCGATCGCCTTTTTTCAACTGCAGCGGCAGGGTGGTGACGGCGGGCGCGGTACGCGGTGCGGTGGGGGCGGAGTCGGCGTAAATGCCGAATTGGGCCAAGGCTGGATCCTGGGGAGGTGGGGCTTTGCCGGAGTCTTGGTTGCGCGCGTCTTTGTCGTTTTGCATGCGCGACAGCTGGCTGCTGCCGGATTGGACTTTGGCTCCCGTGTCGGTGGGCGCGGCGGCGGACGCGCTGGCGGTAGCGAGGGCGAGGAGAAGCAGGGCGGAGCGGATCATGGTCGATGAAAGGGCAAAACCGCGCGTGGTGGGCGCGGCCTGGGTGAAAACGACTGCGCAGGGTGAAAAATGTCCCTGAAATGCGGCGGGGAGATGTCTGATCGTAGTGGTGATGTCTTTGGCGCGGCACCATGCAGATGCAAACTTCTGTTCAGCGGACGGATTGCGCGTAGGGTGAGGCGACTTTTTTTTCATGCCGATCCTGCCCGAACTGCTATCACCTGCCGGAAACTGGGACTGCGCGCGAGCGGCGGTGGCCAATGGCGCGGATGCGATCTACTTCGGTCTGCCGCGATTCAATGCGCGGATGCGGGCAGATAATTTTACGATGGAGGATCTGCCGGAGTTGATGACCTTTCTGCATGAGCACGGGGTGAAGGGGTACACGGCTTTCAATATCCTGGTTTTTTCCTCGGAGCTGGAGGCGGCGGCGGAGGCGCTGCGGGGGCTGGAACGGGCGGGGGTGGATGCGGTGATCGTGCAGGATCTGGGTCTGGCGTCGCTGGTGAAACAGGTGGCTCCGGGGCTGCGGCTGCATGCCTCCACGCAGATGACGCTGACGTCTCCTGAGGGGTTGGCGTTTGCTCGGCGGCTGGGCATTGATCAAGCCGTGCTGGCGCGGGAGCTAAGCCTGCGCGAGCTGGAGCGCTTCCGCGCGGAGGAGGATCCAGGACTGCCGCTGGAGGTGTTTGTGCATGGGGCGCTGTGCGTGGCATACTCGGGCCAGTGTCTGACGAGTGAATCCTTGGGCCGCCGCAGCGCCAATCGCGGGGAGTGCGCTCAGGCCTGCCGCATGCCGTATGAGATGGTGGTGGATGGGGTGACGCGGGATTTGGGAGATCGGCGCTATTTGCTATCGCCCCAGGATTTGGCGGCGGTGGAGGAGATCCCACGCTTGATCGAGCTGGGGATTCGCAGTTTCAAAATCGAGGGCCGCCTGAAGACGCCGGAGTACGTGGCGGCGGTGACGCGGGTGTATCGGCAGGCGATCGATGCGGCCTTGGCCGGGGAATCCTCTGCGGTGCCGCCTGAGGCGTGGTACGAGCTGGAGATGACGTTTTCCCGCGGTCTATTTTCAGGCTGGCTGCATGGGGTGAATCACCAGGAGCTGGTGGGGGCGCGCTACGGGAAAAAGCGCGGTGCGCGCATCGGTCGGGTGACTCGGGTGGGACGAGATGCGGTGGAGCTGGAGGCGCTGGCGGTGGAGGTGAAGCCGGGGGACGGCGTGGTGTTTGAAAATCCCGAAGATACAAATGCGGAGCAAGGCGGGCGGGTCTATGCGGTGAAAGGTCGGTGGCTGGAGTTTCAACGAGGCAAGCTAGATGGGACAGCTCTGAGGCCGGGAACCGGGGTTTATAAAACGGATGATCCGGCGCTGAATCGGCGCTTGCAGCAGACCTACCAGGGGGCGTTGCCAGTGCGCAAACAATGGGACGTGGCGATGAGTGTGACGGGAGCGGTGGGTGAGCCGATGCGGATCACGGCGCGGGCCGTTCACCGGCGTCACGGGCAGGTGGTGGAGGGGGAGGTGGAATCGGCATCGGCGCTGGAGGCGGCGCGGAATCGCCCGCTCGATGGCGCGCGGTTGCGGGAGCAATTGGGAAGGCTGGGCGGGACGCCGTTGGAACTAGCCGAATTGAAAGTGGACCTCACCGGCGAGCTGATCCTGCCAGTGAGCGAGCTAAACCGCCTGCGGCGGGCTCTGGTGGCACGGCTGTTGGGTGTGGCGGAGAGAGATGCCGCAAGGGAAGGAGGCGCGCGTGAGAATTTCGTCGTGCCAAAACGGCTGGGAGAGTCGGATACCTCGCCGGAGAGCGAGACGGAACTGACGGTGCTGTGCCGAGATGAGACGCAGGTGCAGGCGGCGCTGGCAGCAGGCATCCGGCGCATCTACCTGGACTTCGAGGACATACGTCGTTACGCGGATCTGGTGCGGCAGGTGAGGGATTTCGGTGGTCAAAGTACCGTTTGGTTGGCGACACCGCGCATTCAGAAATCAGGTGAGGCAGGTTTCTTCAAATTGATCGAGCGAGCCGAACCCGACGGGGTGTTGGTGCGGAACCTCGGGGCGCTGGCGTTTTTTGAAGGCAGCGGCTTACCCGTGACAGGGGATTTTTCCCTCAACGTGGCCAATCATCTGACGGCGGCTCTGTTGAAAAAAGAGACCGCGTTGCAGCGCTTGACGATTTCATATGATCTCAATTTGGAGCAGGTGCTGGACCTTTTGGCGGCGGCCCCAGCGCAGTGGTTTGAGCTGACCTTGCATCAGCACATGCCAATGTTTCACATGGAGCATTGCGCCTTTGCCGCATTTTTGTCGCAGGGCACGGATTTCACCAATTGCGGTCGCCCCTGTGAGCGGCATCGCGTGGCGTTGCGGGACCGCATCGGGGTGGAGCATCCGTTGAAGGCCGACGTGGGCTGTCGGAACACGCTCTTCAACGCCGTGGCCCAGACCGGAGCTGCGTATTACGAGGCGCTGCATGGAGCGGGATTGCGTCAGTTTCGTGTGGAGCTACTGGAGGAGGATGCAAGTGAGAGTTCCCGGATCTTAAAAGCCTACCAAGAGGTCTTGGCAGGGCGGAGGCAGGGCGAGTCCCTGCGTCGCGAACTGCATGTTCAGGCCCGGCTGGGAGTGACCGACGGCACGCTCCAAGGCTAAGAGCCAAGGCCATTGAAACCCAGTCAAAAAGGCCAACTCCGCGATAACCGCGACACGCGCCCCCTCTCCGCTCCTCAATTCTCTCAACAATCCCCCATTCCTTCATTCTTCATTCTTCATTCTTCATTCTTCATTCTTCATTCCTTCTTCCCTCCCCCCGAAAAAGGGTAAAGGAATGCCACGCTATTCAAAGGGTGAAAAACTGCTCGATTAATCGACTTGGACTTATCTGGGTCTGCTCAGTGTTTGTCCAGACTGAGTGCGCTGGGCAAAACATGATGGAGTTGTCGTATTCTTTACCGGGAATTCAAATCGAAGGGCTCTATTTTGGCATGGGAAAGAAATTGTTTTTGGATAAGCATCCAGAAGCATTGGGGTTTAAGGGATTCTTTTCCCGAGCAAAAAAGGAGGATTGCTCACAATTTTTTTATGAAGGAGCAGGTGAATCAATTTACCGTTTGGTGTTTGAAGAGGAAAAATTGGCAGCTTGTAAGGTTGCGTTGCCACGGCAACCGGCAGGAGAAACCATGGCAATTTCAAAAAAACTTTTGCTAGAGTTATCGAAAATGGGACGGTGCGTTGATAGGCGTTATCTAGAGAAAGTCGGTCCCGGCGGGGGCATGGCGGTCACAATTCTAGTTTTTCAACTACAGGGCCATTTTCAAGGGGTGACGGCGTTGATTCACGGTCTTTTCATTTGGAGGGTT
>JAGRPD010000005.1 GCA_020439875.1 Verrucomicrobiales bacterium | reverse complement strand
CCATGGTCACCAGGTTGGCCAGCGGGATGAGTTGGCCGCTGCGTTCGCTGCGGACGAAGATGTTGCTCAGATCCGCAGGAGTTTGTTTTTCTTCGGCCTGACCTTCGACTCGGACGTCATACTCCTCGCCATCCAAAATGAAGGTGGTGACGCGGCGACCGCCGAGCAAGGTCTCTAGGGTGCGACCGATGTTGGCGGCGCTGACGCCGAGGTCGGCGGCGCGATCTCGGAGGATGCGGACGCGCAGTTGCGGTTTGGTGTCGCGGTAGTCGCAGTCGAGTCCGATGAGTTTGGGGTTCTCGCGCGCTTTTTCCAAAATGATGTCTCGCCACTGCGCCAGCTCCTCGTAGGTGGGGCCGCCGACAACGAGTTCGAGAGGTTTGTTGAGACCTCGGGAGAGGCCTTGGCGCATGATGACGACGGTTTGCACCTCGGGAATGTCGGAGACGCGCTGGCGTACCTCGTCCATGAGGACGAAGCCGTTGCGGCGTTTGTCGAAATCGGTGAGGGTGAGGACGCCGATGGATTCGTTGAAATCCTCGGTGGTGCCAAAAGAACGGGGCGCGCGGACCAGGACGCGATCCGCCTCATGGGTTTCTTCATTGAGATACATGAGGCGCTCCTCGAGATCCTTCAGCGACTCCAAGGTGGAGCTGTAGCTGGTGCCTGGAGGACCGGTGGCGATGATGAAAAACGAGCCGCGATCTTCCCGGGGTGTGAACTCCTCGGGGATGGTGCGCAGCAGCAGCCAGCACAGGCCGATGAGACCCAGAAGGACGGGGGCGACGACCGCGGGAAAGCGCAGCACGGGGCGCAGCAGGGCGCGATACAAGCGCTCCAGGGAGTGCATGGCGGCATCCAGGAAGCGGGCCAGCCAGCCCTCTCCCTGTCGCCCACGCAGGACCTTGGAGGCGAGCATGGGAGAGAGACTGAGGGCGACGAAGCTGGAAAAAACGACGGCGACTCCCAGGGTCACGGAGAACTCGGAAAATAGGCGGCCCGTATCTCCGGGCATGAAGGTGATGGGGATGAAAACGGCGAGCAGTACCAGGGTGGTGGCAATGACCGCAAAGGCGACCTGGCGGGTGCCGAGGTAGGCGGCGACGAGCGGTGGCTCTCCCTCTTCGATGCGGCGGTGGATGTTTTCGAGCACGACGATGGCGTCATCCACCACGAGGCCGATGCCGAGAACGAGGGCGAGTAGGGTGAGGGTGTTGATGGTGTAACCGAGGGCGTCCAGCGCCATGAAGGTGGCCATGACGGAGACGGGCACGGCCACGGCGGGGACGATGACGGCTCGCAGGTCTCCGAGGAAAACGAAGATGATGGCGACGACCAACGCGGCGGCGATGATGAGTGTGCGAAAGACTTCATTGAGGGATTCTTCGACGAAGACACTGACGTCGTAGCTTTGCTCCAGCTTCATGCCGTCGGGCAGGATCTGGCGCACTTTTTCAGCCTCGGCCCGGACACCGCGGGAGACGTCGAGGGTGTTGGCCTGGGACTGGCGGACGATGCCGAGGGAGACCATGCGCACTCGGTTGCCTCGGAACATGATGCGAGGTTGCTCGGCTCCCTGGGTGATTTTGGCCACCTCTCCGAGCGTCACTTGATAGCCACTTTCTCCTCGGGCAATGACGAGCTGCTCGAAGTCTTCGGCGCTTCGGTATTCGCGATTGATGCGGACGGTGAACTGCCGATCCAGGGACTCGACCTTGCCTGCGGGGGGATCGACGTTTTCGCGGCGCAGGGCTTCCTCGACGTCATTCACGGTGAGGTGGCGGGCGGCGAGAGCTTCGCGATCCAGCCACACCCGCAGGGCGTAGCGGCTGCCGCCACTGAGGCGCACGCGGGCCACACCGGGGATGCGGGCAAAGCGATCGACCAAGTAGCGCTCGGCGTAGTCGGTGAGTTCCAGCGTGGTGGCATGATCGCTGGTGAGGTTGAGATACATCAGGATCTCGGAGCGCTGATCGGTCTTGCTGACCAGTGGCGGGATGACTTCCTCGGGGAAGTTGGAGACCTCTTGGCCGATGGCTTCGCGGATGTCATTGGCGGCGTCATCGAGGTCGCGCCCCAGTTCAAATTCCACCGTGATTTCCGAGCGGCCGTCGGCGCTGGTGGAGCTGATGGATTTGACGGCTTCGACCTGATTGATGCGATCTTCGAGCTGCTGGGTGATGCGGCGCTCCACCACAGACGCCGCAGCTCCGGGGTATTCGGTTTCAATGGTGACGATGGGGGGCTCGATGTCCGGATACTCGCGCACCTGAAGGCGGGAGAAGCTGACGATGCCAAAAGCGACGAGCAGCAGATTCAACACCGTGGCCAGCACGGGGCGCTTCACGGAGGTGTCGGACAGCCACATGGGATTGCTACTCGACGATCTCGGGGTTGAACGCGGGAGCGGGCTTTTCAAAGCGGCCCTCCACGCGCACGATCGCACCAGGTTGCAGGCCGACGAGGCCGTCGGTGATGACTTCCTCGCCCGCCTTCACGCCATCGAGCACCTCGACAAAACCCGGCTTGCGTCGGCCCGTGCGGACTTCGAGACGGCGAGCGGCTTGATCGGTGGGGTTGATGGTGAAGACGTAACTTTTGGTGCCGATGGGAACGATGGCGCGCTCGGGGAGGGCTGGGGCGGCATTGGGTGCGACGGGGACGGAGACGGTGACGAGCATGCCGGGCAGCAATGCGTGATCGGGATTGGGCAGCTCGGCGCGGGCGGCGACGGAGCGGGTGATGGCGTCCACGCGGGAGTCGAGGTGGGAGAGGGTGCCAGTAAATCGCTCGGTCCCGGCTGCATCGGCGCGGGCCGAGAGGGGGGTGCCTGGTTTGACCGCGCGGAGGACGGTCTCGGGCAGGTTGAAGTCGATGCGGACGGTATCGATCTGATCCAGGCTGGTGATGACGGTGCCAGGGGAGACGAGGGCACCGGGGCTGATGCGTCGCAGACCGACCCAGCCCTCAAACGGAGCCACGATGCGCCGATCTTCCAACTGGGCCTCCACCACGCGGATGCGTTCCCGCGCGAGTTCGGCCAGCGTTTCGCGCTCTGCCAGCTGTGCTGCAGGTGCGGCCCCGTCTTTGACCAGACCGGAGAGGCGCGTGACCTCACGTTCTTGCTCGGCCAGAGCGGCGCGGGCGGAGGAAAGCTGGGCCTGCTCTTCCGCATCGCTGAGCTGGGCGAGCAGGGCACCTTTTTCCACGTGGTCGCCGTCGTCGAAGTTCAGACTGACGAGCGTCTCGGTGACGTTGGCACTGATGTCGGTGGACTCCAGGGCGCGCACGGAGCCGATGGCGGTGACTTCGACGGCGAAGTTTTGTGGAGTAACCTGGGCGACTTTGACGGCTTTGGGACCCGTCGCTTTGCGGCTGGGGCCCTTGCTCGCTGGGGCGGATTGTTTTTGCCAAAACCACCATCCCGCTGCTCCGACGGCCGCGCAGACGAGCGCAAAGACCAGCAGGCGGAGGAGGATGGACGGGCGGGCCGGGGAGTCTTCCATGATCGAGAAAAAAGAGCGGAGGATGGGGCTCAGGAGTAGCGTCCGCAGCGCCGGCACATGAAGCGATTGGAAGTGCCTTCCATCTCGTAGCCCGCGTTGATGCCGCAGTGCATGCAGCGCACGGGCACCCAGAGGCGGACGGCGTAACGCGTGGCCACCCAGGCGATGATGGCGGCGGGAAGGAGAAGAAGAGTGACTGGGATGTGACGCTCGGTCAGCCAGGGTTCTGCCATGTTGAGTGCAATGACCATCAAGATGGTCAAAATCAGAGGGCCGATCAGGCTGAGAATGAAGTGTTGAACGGGAGACATGAGGCGGGAGCCGAGAGAGACAAACGGAGAACGGGCGGTGGTCTTGCTGGGGACCCGAGGTCAGGTTCGTTGGCCTGGAGGTCCCGGGTCCGAAGCCTGCGTCTAGGCGGTGGCGGTGGCCAGGAGTCCACGGCGCATGGCGTCGATAGGTGCGGGCTGGGAGAACCAATGCTCAAAGGAGATGGCTCCCTGATGGAGCAGCAGGTTGAGCCCATCGGTCCAGGGGAGATGGGCGTTTTGCGCCGCCTCGATGAGGGGCGTGGGGCTGGCGTCGGGTCGATACACCATGTCGAAAATCTGGTGACCCGCACGGAGCGCGCCGGTGGGCAAAAGCGGGGCGTCTCCGGGCTTCATGCCGCGGGAGGTGGCGTTGACGATGAGGTCGATGTTTGCCAGCTCCTCGGACAGAATTTCATCCTCCCAAGCCAGGGCGGTGATGTCGCTCTCGCCATTGAGTTCCCGCAGCTCTTGACTCAGGCGTTCGACTTTCTCGGCGGTGCGATTGACAAGTACGAGGCGTGGGCAGTCGGCCAGAGCGCATTGCACCGCCGTGGCGCGGCCTGCGCCGCCGCCCGCTCCGAGGATGAGCACCCGCAAGTCGATGATCTCTTTTTGAAAGGCCTCGCGCACGGCGCGGAGGAATCCGGGGCCGTCGGTGTTGTGCCCTGTGAAATGCCCCTCGTCCGAGATGACCAAGGTATTGACGGCTCCGAGGCGCGCGGCGAGGGGGGCAACGTCATCGACGGCCTGCATCGCTTCGAGTTTGTGCGGGATGGTGATGTTGCAGCCGAAAAAGCCATGGCGGCGGAAGGTGTCGAACGCTTCCCGCACTCGACCGGGTGGCACGTGAACGCGGATGTACTGCGCGGGGATGCCCGCTGCTTGCAGCGCGGGATTGTGCATCTGGGGAGATTTCGAGTGCGCCACGGGATCTCCAATGACGGCGAGTCGCGCGGGTGGCTGTCCGTCCGGCGATGGCGGTGGAGCGTGGAGGAGATCGTCGAGATGGAAAAATTCAGGCACAGCGGGCGGGGGAAGAATGCCTCACCTGTGGGCCAGTTTCAGCCGATGGGCAAACGCCATGACGCGCTGGGAGAGGTGGGCGAGAGGGGAAAACGACGCACCTCTCGACCCGCTGAAGCGTAAAGAGCGTGCGGCGGCTGGGGCGTGCCTCAGTTGGCCAAAGGTAGCTTGGACTCTCCTGAGCTGGGGTTCGTCGCAGCTCCACGGTGACTTCATTTTTAAATGCCACGCTGTCTGGCTCACCGCGCACTGATGCTCGACTCTGGAGAGATCGAGCTACGTCCGCAGGCGTGCGCCTCAAGGTAGCTTGGACTCTCCTGAGCTGGACTGGGTGCGTGGGAGATGGGATGGCGAGCTTTTGCCAGCAATCCCGATGAAACGGTTTTGGAGCTGGCGGCTTTGGGCTGTCTCTGGTATGAAGTACGCCACCTTCGGAACCTAGACGCCTCATGGAACCCGCCTTTTTTGCTTCGATTCACTCGCACTTCACTCCTCGGGATTGGGCGGTTCTCATCGCCTATCTTCTGCTGACCACCTGGGTGGGGCACCGACTCAGCGGCAAGCAATCGACGATCAAAGACTTCTTCCTCGCAGGCCGTTCTCTACCATGGCCGGCGGTGAGCGGCTCCATCATTGCCACGGAAATCAGCGCGGTGACGTTCATCGGGGTGCCTGGTGCGGTGTTTGCCGCGAACGGCAATTTCACGTACTTGCAGTGGGCGATTGGTTCGATCTTAGCGCGTGGTGTGGTGGGCTTGTACTTTGTGAAGGCGTTTTACGAAAACGAGATTTACAGTCCCTACGACTTCGTGGCGAATCGCCTGGGAGCGGGGGCGAAGACGGTGACGACGCTGTTGTTCATGATCGGATCGATCCTGGGTCAAAGTGTGCGGGTGCTGGTGCCGGCCTTGGTTTTGCGAACGGTGACGCCATTGGACATGGTGCAGAGCATCGTGGTCATCGCCGTTTTTGGTGTGGTGTGGACCTGGATGGGAGGCATGACGACGGTGATCTGGACGGATGTGATTCAGTTTGGGCTGTTCCTGTTTGCGGGTGTTCTGTCGTTTGTCTGGATCATTGTGCATCTGCCGGGTGGATTCGCGGAATTTCAGCAGGTGGCGGGTGAGGCGGGGAAGTTTGAGATGTGGCGTTGGCTGCCGGGGGTGGAAGATGAGAAAGACTTTTTGGTGTGGGTGAAAGACACGGAGTTCACCATGTGGACGGCCCTGCTGGCGGTGCCGTTTTTGAACTTGGCGGCCTTTGGCACGGATCAGCTCAATGCTCAGCGCATGTTTTGCTGTCGCAATGCCAAGGATGCGGCCAAGGCGATCATCTTTAGCAGCGTGGGGCAGGTGGCGACGCTGATGATGCTGCTGGTGGGCGCGGCTCTTTACGTTCACTATCAGGCCTTTCCTCCGACGCCTGAAGTGGCGGCCGAGTTTGCCAAAGATCATGACGTGGTCTTCCCGGTTTGGATCACGACCGCCTTGCCTCCGGGGCTCACGGGTCTGTTGCTGGCGGGGGCTTTTGCGGCGGCGATTTCCAGTCTGGACTCGGCTCTGGCGGCGCTGTCGCAGACGAGCATTTCGCTGTGGTTCCATGGCCGGAAGGAGGAGGAAATGCCTTCGCCTCAGCGATTGGTGCGGATCTCCCGTTTCACGGTGGTGGGCTGGGCGGTGTTTTTGGCCCTGATGACGATCGTGCTTTATCAGCTCAAAGAGAAGGCGCACATCGAGCTGTTGAGTTTGGCCTTTGGCATGGTGGCCTACACTTACGGATCTCTGCTGGCGATCTTTATGCTGGCGCTGTGGCGGATTCCGGCTCGGATGGCGGGGCTTTGGGTCGGTTTGCTTCTTTCGATCCTGATGACGACGTGGGTGCGGGGTGATATTTTTGTGGTCCTCAGCGGTGTACCTAACTTCAAGCCTCTGAGCGAATGGTACGCCAGTGTGAAGCTGCCGATGACCTACCCGTGGTTGTACCCGATCAACTTTTTCATCACGTTTCTGTGCGGATGGTTTAGCGCGTGGTGGGGGAAAACGGCGCAGCCTGAGGCGTAAAACGGCGCGGCGGCGCGTGGCTCAAGCGTCGGGCTTCCGAGAGAGCAGGAAGTCGTGAATGGTGGCGGCCAGGGTGCGGCTGATGCCGGGGATTTCGGCGATTTGTTCGGCACTGGCTTGACGCAGGCGGGAGACGGATCCAAAGGCGCGCAGCAGGGTCTGCTTGCGGTTTTGACTCACGCCGGGGCAGTCATCGAGCAGGCTTTCATCGATGCGGCGACGCAGCAGCAACTGATGATACCCGTTGGCCCAGCGGTGGGCTTCATCGCGAATGCGTTGCAGCAGCTTCAGGGCACCGCGATCATGCGGGATCAAGATGGGCTGACCCTCGTTGGGCCGATACACTTCCTCCCGCTCTTTGGCGAGGCCGATGATCGGCAAATCGGAAAGCCCAAGCCGCTGCAGTTCGGCCATGGCGACGGAGAGTTGGCCTTTGCCGCCATCCACAATGATGAGATCGGGCAGTCGAACGAAACGCCGTGGAGCTTCGTCTCCCATCTCACGTTCCAGACGTCGCATCGCCTCCAGGGGAGATTCATCGGTGGCGTCGGCAGCGTCGTCACCGGCGGCACGGCGGCCCTCCAGGAGGATGCGCGAAAAACGGCGGCGAATGACCTCCGCCATGGCCACAAAGTCATTCTGACCGCTGGTGGCGCGGATGCGGTAGCGGCGGTAGTTGGCGTTGTCAGGCACGCCGTTTTTGAAGCGCACCATGGAGGCGACGCAATGCGTGGCTCCGATGTTGGCGATGTCGAAACACTCCATCACCAGCGGGGCAGCTTCGAGGTGGAGTTCCTCCTGCAGCTCGCGGACATCGGCCATGGGATCGATGGTGGAGACGACCTTGGCGCGGGCTCCGCGCTCGAAGCTGCGGGTGGGGCTGAGGGTCTTTTTGAGGTCTGCCAGCATGTCTCGCAACTCGGCGGCGCGCTCAAACTCCTGTTTGGCCGCGAGGAGCCGCATTTCATCTTCCAACTCGGGAAGGAGGTCTTTGCTTTTGCCGGAGAGAAAAGCGGACGCTTGCTCGATGCGCTCCATGTAGGCCTCCCGTGTGATGCGGCCGATGCAGGGTGCGGTACACTTTTTGATGATGTCGTTGGAGCAGTGCTTGTAGTCGGTCTCGCCCGGTCGCAGCGGGCGACAGACGCGCAGGCCGAAGCGTTTGTTGAGCCAGTTGATGGTGGTGCGAAGCGCGCCCGAATGGGCAAAGGGACCGAAGTAGCGGGCCCCATCGTCCTTTTTCAAACGGGTGAGGCTGAACTTCGGAAAGGGATCGTTCGGATGGACGCGGACGAGCAAGAAGCGTTTGTCATCGCGAAAACTGACGTTGTAGCGGGGACGGAATTCTTTGATGAGCTTGCCTTCGAGCAGCAGGGACTCGGGTTCGTTGCGGACGAGGTGGATGTCGAAATCCCAAATGGCTTCGATCAAAGCGCGGGTCTTGCGATCCGCCAGGCGGCTGCGGGCGGGGGTGAAGTAGTTCGAGAGGCGCTTGCGCAGATCGCGCGCTTTTCCGACGTAGATCACCCGATTGAGGCGATCCCGCATGACATAGACGCCGGGCTGATGCGGCACGTCGCGCAGGCGGGCGCGGAGGTTGGGCTTTTCTCGAGGGAGAGACACGGGGCGGCAAATTCAACTTTCAAGGTGAAGAACGCGAGAGGAAGCTGAGGTGGATGCTCGGGGATTGGGTTGGGTTAGCGTTTTTCGAAAAGATCCGAGCTGATGAGGGCGATGACGACGTCTCGAAGGCGAAAGTTTTTCTCCTGGCTGACGCGAGCGATGGCGGCGAGATTCGAGCGATCCCCAAAGCTGGTGGTGCGACGCAGGGCGTAGGTGGCGAGTTTGTCGATGAAGGTTTGATTGAAGGCATCGAGATCCTCGACCAACAGGCGCTTGAAGGCACTGGCATCTTGGTAGTGGCGGCCACCGGGCAGGGAGCCGGAGGCATCGATGCGGGGATTGGCTCCGGTGCCGCCGTCCACGATCTCCACGGTGCGCCAGCGGCCGATGGCGTCGTAGTTTTCAAAGGCGAGACCGAGGGGATCGATCTTGCTGTGGCAGCCTGAACAGCGGCTGTCATGAATGTGAGCCTCAAGCTTCATGCGCAGCGTGGCCTTGGGTTCGTTGACGGGATTGGGTGGGATGGGGCTGACGTTGGCGGGTGGCGGCGGCGGGGAGCGACCAAAGATGGATTCCAGGATCCAAACGCCGCGATGCACGGGGCGATGGCGGGTGCCATCGGAGGTGAGCGAGAGAATGGCGGCCTGCGTCAAGAGACCACCGCGATGCGAGTCGGACATCAAGGCGACGGGTTGAAAGACATCGCCGTTCAAACCTGCGTCGGGCAGACCATAAAACTTCGCCAAGCGATCATTCGCCATGGTCCAGTCCGAATCGAGAAACTCGGCAAGCGAGCGATTCTCCCGCAGCACGCGACGAAAGAAGGCGTGAGTCTCACCGATCATGCTGGCCTCAAGATGAGCGTCGTAGTCAGGGTAGATTTTTTGATCAGGAGGGAACATGCCGACCTTTCGCAGGCGCAGCCACTGGGTGGAAAAGCT
>JAGRPD010000479.1 GCA_020439875.1 Verrucomicrobiales bacterium | reverse complement strand
AAAAGCCGTGATCGATGGTGTAGAAGAGATGCTGGACAAACCAGCCTTCGTGAGGGAGCAGGGCGGAGTTGGAGTCGGGGCGGGGGGCCTGGGGAAAAGGGGTGGGTTCAGCCATGGTGGTGGGGGCGGTTGGGTTGAAAAGAGGTTGAGCCGGAGCGGCAGACAACGAGACGGAATCACCTAAGCCGTCCAAATTCCCATTGCAACCCCTTGGCTGAGCACTATTTTGGCGTTCCTTATCCCCAAAACCTCATCAAACATCATGGCAGACGCCGAGAACAAATACCCCCAAAACGTGGCTGGCTCCTATTTCGTGGATGACCAGTGCATCGACTGTGATCTGTGCCGCGAGACGGCTCCAGCGAATTTCACCCGTGATGATGATGGCGGGCATTCGTATGTTTTTAAGCAGCCGGAGAACGATGAAGAGAAGGCACTCTGCGAAGAGGCGCTGGAAGGATGCCCGGTGGAAGCCATCGGCAACGATGGCGAGTAAGGGCGGCCCATCAGCCCCTGAAGCTTTGCAAGCCGCCGGTCCCGCCTGGGTGCAGGGTCCGGCGGTTTTTTCGTTGTCGAGCGGGGGCGTGGAGCGCAAGATGGCTGGGTGTCAGCACGGAGTTTTGGCATGAACCGGGGGAGTCGCTTGCAAGAACGGAAGCGCGCGCTGCTGTCGGCGTGGCGGCGGGCTCCTGAACCGCCTCCACCGCTGCCGCCTGCGCGGGGGGTGGATCAGCTGCTGCGGCAGGTGCTGGTGGATCTGAAGCTGGAAGATCGGGCTCACCTGGAGGAGGTGCTGGAGGTGTGGCGAGAGGTGGTGGGTGACTTTCTCTTCGATGCGACCCGGCCGGATACGCTGACCCGGGGCACTCTGACGGTGCGGCTTTTGCAGCCTGCGGTGCATCACGCGCTGATGATGGAAAAGCCGCGGATCTTGAATCGGCTGCGGCAGCGGCTGGCTCATGTGGGGGTAAAGGACTTGAGATTTCGCCACGGATGATGAAGCGGGAAGACTGGCGAAACTGGTGCGCCTGGCGGGCGCTGGAGGAGACGGATCGCGAGGCCGAACGGCTGGCGCGGCCGGTGCGGGTGGAGGCGACGGCGCAGAGCGCGGGGGGATTGAAGTCGGATCAGGTGGTGGGGCTGAAGCCGGAGGTGGTGGCCTTTTTGACACGGCGCTGCGCGCGGCTGCGGGAACGGGCTGAGCCTGCGACGGTGAAGTGGGTGGAGGCGCGGAGAGTGCCACGTCTGCCGGGTATGTGGGTGATGGGTCTGCTGGCGGCGGCGGCGGTGGTGGGGTTTGTTTTGACGCAGCTGGGGCAGGAGCGGGAGCTGAATCTGCTGGCGCTGCCTCTGGTGGGGGTGCTGGTGTGGAATGCGATCGTCATGCTGGTGGCAGTGGTGGGTGAGCTGTGGCCGGAGCGAAAGGGGGCGGAGCCTTCGGAGCGTGATGCGGGCTGGCTGGTGCGGATGGTGCGGCGGCGGGTGGAGACGGAGGCGGACGGGGAGGAGGGACTGCGATTTTGGCAACTGACCGGGCCGACGGCGCTGCGGCTGGTGGAGCGCCAAGGGCGGGTGTGGCTGCATGTGGCGGCGGCGGTGCTGGCGCTGGCGTCAGCGGTGGCGTTGTTTGCGCGTGGTTGGTCGCGGGAATATCGCGTGGTGTGGGAGAGTACCCTTTTGACGGAGCAGGGCGCGGGGCATTTTTTCCAAGGGCTGTTTGGCCCGGCTTCGGCGGTGTTTGATGTGCCGATCCCGCTGGAGGCGCTGCCAGCGATGCGACGGCGGGCCGAGGTGGCGGCAGCGGCTCCTGCGCCTGCGCTGCCGTGGTTGGAGCTGTATGCGGGCACGCTGCTGCTCGGGGTGGTCTTTCCCCGGCTGCTGCTGGCGGGGGTGACGCTGTGGGGGGCGCGGCGGAGATTTCAGCGGGAGGTGAGGGCGGGGGATTGGGATACCTGGGCGCGGAGTTTGCTGCGTGCTACGGAGGGTGGGGAGGGTGTGCTGCCGATGATTTTTCCGGGAACGGGGCGACCGCCTGCCAACGGCGAGCGCTGGCTCGATGCGCTGCGCACGCGGCATGGCGGGCTGAGCCGGTTTGAGTGGATCTGCCCCGAGCCAGGTGCGGAGGAGGAGTGGCTGGCGGGCTGGGAGCCGCGTGGGCCGCTGCTGGTGCTGGGTTTTTTCCTGGTGACGACGCCAGAGGTGGAGGTGCAGGGTGAGCTGGTGCGGCAGGTGCGAGATCGGGTCCAAGCCGGGCGGGATCCGGTGGAGATCGAGGTGCTGCTGGATGCGATGGGGGCTCCCGAGACATGGCCGGAAGAGCGGAGTCGGGAGCGGCTGCGGCTGTGGCGGGAGACGCTGGGTGGGGCGGTGACGCGGATTTTGCTGCTGACTCGCCAGGGATTGCGCGAGGTGAGCGGAGACAGGGCGACTGAAGGCGCGGGGCGGGACGTATCGGAGATGAACCATGGCCGCTAACCCCCTGCCGACCGAGACGGAGAGCAAGACCGTCACCCTGAGCCTGATTTCCCACACGAATGCGGGGAAGACGACGCTGGCGCGGACGCTGCTGCGGCGGGATGTGGGGGAGGTGCGGGATGCGCCGCATGTGACGCTTTTCAACGAGGAGTACCGGTTGCTGGAGGCGGAGGGATGCAGCCTGAGATTGTGGGATACGCCGGGCTTCGGCGATAGCGCGCGGCTGCTGAAGCGCCTGCGGCGGGAGCGCAATCCGCTGCTGTGGCTGCTGAGCCAGAGCTGGGATCGCATCACGGATCGGCCCCTGTGGTGCAGTCAGCAGGCGCTGAAAAATGTGCGGGAAGAGGCGGATGTGGTGCTCTACCTGGTGAATGCGGGGGAGCCGCCGGAGGCTGCCAGTTACATTGCCCCTGAGATGGAGATCCTGGGCTGGCTGAAGCGGCCGGTTTTGGTGCTGCTGAATCAGTCCGGTCAACCGCGCGCGCCGGAGCTGGAGCGCGCGGAGGTGGAGGCGTGGCGGCGGCATCTGGCGCAGTGGGAGCACGTGGGTGCGGTGCTGAGTCTGGATGCCTTTGCCCGCTGCTGGGTGCAGGAGGATCGACTGATGGAGACGCTGGAGGCTCTGATGCCAGAGCAGCAGAAGCCGGCGTTTCGCATTCTGAAAAAAGCGTGGGCGGAGCGCAATCGGACGATTTTTGACGATGCCCAACGCCTTCTCGGCGAGCTGCTGACGGCGGCGGTGCTGGATGGCGAGCCGGTGCGGGCGGAGACGCTGCTGGAGCGCGTGGGCATTGGCCGCCAGGAGATCAATGCCGAGTACACCGAGGCTCGGCGACTGCTGGCGGAGCGGTTGGCGGATCGGGTGGAGCGGACCACGAATTCGCTCATCCTGCTGCACGGGCTGGAGGGGCAGACCGGGCGGATGCGGACCTCGACGTTGAGTCGGGATTTCCAGACGCCGGAGAAGGTGTCCGAGAGCATCTGGGGTGTGCTCGGCAGTTTTGCGGGTGGTGCGATGGGAGGTTTGATCGCGGATTTAAAAGCGGGTGGCCTGACCTTTGGGGGGGGCGCGCTGTTGGGGGGATTGATCAGCGGTGGAGCGGCCTACGCGGTGATTCGCAGCTACAATCTGGTGCGTGGGGGCGATGAAAAACTGCACTGGTCTCGCGAGCACTTCCGTGAGCAGACTCGCCTCTCAGTTCTCTGCTACCTGGCGGTGGCCCACTTTGGCCGCGGCCGCGGGGCCTGGCAGGACTCCGAACAGCCCGAGCACTGGCGCGATGCGGTGGACCAGGTGGCGGCACGGCATCAGGACGGCATCGATCTGCTGTGGAAAGGCGGCGTCGAAGGCCAGCTGTCACCCGAGGATCTGTCTCGCGATGCGCGTCGGCTCATGCTCTCCCTCTCAGGTCAGGTGCTGCATGATCTCTACGGCAGAGTTTAAAGAACGCGCACGGCTCGATCCACGCTGAAAAATGGAGGCCCTGTGGCACCCAGTGCCACAGGGCCCGTCGATCCAGCAACCAACAACGATCGGATCGGGTTTTTTGGCGAAAAGTGTGGAGGACAACCAAACTCCCCGCCGCCTTTTCAGAAGACTGCCAAGGCAGGGAGATGTTAAAAAGTTTCTGGAAAAGGTCAACCTTGGGGCGGGAATTTTACAAATCGACGGTCCATTTTCTCAAAAACGAGAGTCCCGACGGCGTGAAACTATCATAATTTTAGAAAAATTCGACTTGACGACTGCCGGAATTCACAAGCAGGGGCGCTCGTTCGTTGTGAATAAGTGCAACAAGTCGGATTCGAGAGGTCTCGATTTGGTCTGATTTCCGCCGATTCGACCACGGCGTTCGATGGCTTGATTCGTCATGGGCCATGACGCTCGTGAGAGAAGCATCGGCGCACGCAGTCGGGTCTTGAGGGGTGCGCGTTGAGGATGTAGTCGCGGGTTTACAAAGGCCCGGGATGCCTACACCTTGGCGGCCCGATTTTCCGCCATGTCCGAACTGCCCAAGACTTATGAACCCTCCGAAGTGGAGGAGCGCTGGTACCAGCGCTGGCTCGATGACAAAGCCTTCGAAGCCGATCCCGCGCGCGTCAGCGACAAGCGCCCGGCTTACTCGATCGTCATCCCGCCGCCCAACGTCACCGGCATTCTCACGCTCGGCCATGTGCTGAACAACACCATCCAGGACATCCTGGCCCGCCGCGCGCGCATGCTGGGCAAGGAGGTGCTGTGGCTGCCCGGCACCGATCACGCCGGCATCGCCACCCAG
>JAGRPD010000478.1 GCA_020439875.1 Verrucomicrobiales bacterium | reverse complement strand
CATCCTGACTCGGATGGTTCCGCACTAACTTCCCGGATGAACCGAAAGGGCGGTGACTCGCACCTCCCAGGCGGTCAATGCCCGCCTCTACAGGGCTGCATAGGGGGTGGCGGAGGCGCTGCTGGTGGGGGCGCTGGCCACTTCGTACATGCGGCGGCTGAGATCGTCGAACATGCGACGCACGTGGGGGTAGCGGGTGCGATCTCGGATGATGGCTTGGCTGCGAGCGAAGGAGCCCCAACGCAACACTTCGATATCGACATGGCGCACACCCCATTCATTCATCAGCCCGCGAGTCGGTTGGTAGAGATCGATGGTGCTGGTGCCGACCAGCGCGCTGCCGTAGTCGTCCACTTGGTAGAGGATCTGCGGTTGATCTTTGATGCGGAAAAGGGTGCCGACAGGAAAGCGCGACCAGTCGGCGGCTGCGCTGCGCACGGCTCCGTATTTTAAACGAGTGCCGAGGGCGGTGAGCTGGCCGTAGGCGATGTGATCGGACTCATCATGGCAATAGGCCGTGGTGCGAACTCGGAGATTGGAATTCGGGGCCAGCGGCTCGGCGGCGGCGAGCTGTGATCCGCCTCCCAGCTCCGGAGTGGCGCTGTAGGTGAAGAATCGTGGCTGCATCAGCGAGGCGTGCAGGGGTGCGCTGGCGGAGAGGGCGCTGCGGACTTCGTAGCGCACGCCATCCTTCAGACTCACGGTCTGAGGGACGCTGTTGGGAGAGAGAGAGCAACTGGGAAGCAGAGCCGAAAAGCCCGTTGCAAACAGAAAGAGACGAAAAGGTGCGTTCATAATTCTGTGAATATTGTGGAGAGATAATAGCAAAAAATGGAAATACCCACAAGACTAAAATATTGAAATTGTAATATTTACAACTTTTGATAATTTGAAGCCATTGGTGATCGGCCTTTCTGAAGGATGGGCAAAAGGCAAGAAGGCGCGATCCACCTCGCTGCAGGCATCCCTGTCAGGATGCTTTCTGGCCAGCGAGGGGCTCGGGTAGTTGAACCAACGCTTCTGCGGCCTTTTGCAGCGCCTCACGCAGCGGGCGCGCGGCGGCGGCGAGCTGGCGCTGCTCGGCCTCATAGCTGAGGCGGCCTGTCACGGTCTCGATGGGGATGGGATCGTAGCCGAGATGGGCGAGGTCATATGGACTGGCGCGCATGTCGATCGTGCGGGCCTGTAGAGCGAGTTCGAAACACTGGCCGACGAGGTCACTGCCGATCCAGGGCCAGAGCTTGCTGCTCCACTTGTAGAGATCCATGTTGGCGTGGATGCAGCCGCCTTGCTCCAGATCGGGGCGGCTATCGAGAGTGGGCTGGTGGGCATTGCGAGGTTGCGCCTCCGGGGTGAAGAAGCGGAAGGCATCGTAGTGCGTGCAGCAGAGCGTTTGGGATTCGACAAACGCGGCCAACTCCTCTGCTGGCAGACGCAAGGGCTGGCCTTGATGGCGGATTTCCTCCGCACTCTGCCGATACACCATGGCCCACTCATGCAGGCCAAAGCAGCGAAAAACGGGCGGGCGCTCCAACATGGATGCGCAGAGGTGGGAGATCCAGCGGGCGAGGTGGCGCGTTTTGGTGGGGAGCGAGCGAGTGTCCAGCCGCAGTTGATCGTCCTGCCAGGAAAAGGGTGGCTTCGTCCAGTGAAGGTGATCCTCCGGTTGCTCGTTGGAGACATCCACGGCCTCGGCCCAGCTGGGCGACCATTGCAGCAGGCGCGTGGGCGAGAAGGTGTAGTAGGTGAAGAGAAAATCTTCCACGGGGTGCTTCAAGGCGCGGGAGCGGCGCTGCTGCCAATCCACCACGGCGCGTTCCACCCGTTGGCGGTGCACGGTGTTTCGCGCCTGCCATTCGGCAGGGGCGAGGAGGGTGGGGAGGACGGCGAGCATGAAGCGGCTCACGTATGCCGCGAGCCGAGGCCGCTGGCAAGACGGAGCTGATTCGCGGTTGAGGCGGGGGGCAGCGCTGGCTAGAGTGGAGGCATGAGTGAGACATCAGCATACGCAGCCCCTGCACCGGTGAATCTGGTGGAGCTGGGTTTCATGGACGCCCGCTCCAAGTTGTTGGACGTCGCGGCTTTCCTGGATCGAGTGGATCGTGCGGGGCAGCAGGGCGATTACCGGGTGAAAGCGTTGCGTGAGGCGATGAAGCACCTTTCCGATACCGGCACCACTCGGGTGAAAGAGATGCTGCTGACCTTCAGCGATCCCACGGAGGAGCCGATCCCCGCCGCTGAGATCCAGGGAGCGTTTGGAGCATGGAAACAGGACTGAAGGAGGACGTGATGCGATACATTGAACCCCACGGACACATGGTCAGCCGGACCACGGATGACTACGAAAAAATGGCGCTGGCCGGCTGCACGGCGATTTGCGAGCCCGCCTTTTGGGCTGGCTATGATCGAGGTTCCGCGCAGGGATTTCGCGATTACTTCCGCCAGATCACGGAGTACGAACCGAAACGCGCGGCCAAGTTTGGCATCCAGCATTTCACCTGGCTCTGCATCAATCCCAAAGAGGCGGAGGACATGGGGCTGGCGCGGGATGTGATGGCTCTGATTCCAGAGTTTTTGCAGAAACCCAGCGTGCTCGGCATTGGCGAAATCGGGCTCAACAAGAACAGCCGCAATGAGCTGCGCATCTTTGAGGAGCACGTTCAAATCGCCCAGGATCATGAGCAGCTCATCCTGATCCACACGCCACACCTGGAAGACAAACTCAAAGGCACCCGATTGATCATCGACGCGTTGAAGGGTTTTGCCGGGATCGATCCGGCGCGGGTCATCATCGATCACGTCGAGGAGCACACCGTGGATTTGGTGCTGGATGCGGGCTTTTGGGCGGGCATCACGCTTTACCCGGAGAGCAAGTGCACGCCGCACCGCGCCATCGACATGCTGGAGCAGCGCCGCGCTGAACGCATCTGGATGAACAGCGCCTGCGACTGGGGCGTGAGCGATCCCCTGGCCGTGCCGAAGACGATGCTGGCCATGCGCAAGCGCGGCTGGAGTGAGGCCGCCATTCAGAGCGTGGTGTGGGACAATCCCCGCGCCTTCATGGGCCAGAGTCCGCGCTTCCAATTGACGCCGCCCGCATGACGACTCCCCGCCTCGACTGCATCGCCCTCATCGCGGGCAACGGCATTTACCCCGAGACCTTCGTGCGTCACGCGCGCCAGGCGGGCGTGAAGCGGTTGGTGGCGGCGGCCTTTGAAAAGGAGACCCGGCCCGAGCTGGCGCAGCAGGTGGATGCCATCGAGTGGTTTCGCGTGGGGCAGCTGTCCAAGATGATCCGTTTTTTCCAAAAACAGGAGGTCACTCAAGCGGTCATGGTGGGTCAGATCGCTCCGCGCAATCTGTTTGATCTGCGGCCTGACATGCGCACGCTGATGTTGCTGGCTCGGGTGAAAAAACGCAACGCTGAAAGCCTCTTTGGAGCCATCGCCGATGAGCTGGCTTCGGAAGGCATCACGCTGCTGCCCGCCACGACCTTCCTCGACGATTTGATGCCGGGCGCGGGCGTGGTGGCGGGACCGAAGCTGAAGAATCGCCGCTGGGACGACGCTCGCTATGGTTTAGAGATCGCGAAAGAAACCAGTCGTCTCGACATCGGTCAGACTGTGGTGGTGAAAAACGGCACCGTGCTGGCGGTGGAGGCCTTTGAAGGGACCAATGAGGCGGTGAAACGCGGGGGAGCCCTCGGGCGTGGTGGAGCCACCTTGGTGAAGGTTTCCAAGCCGAATCAAGACATGCGGTTTGATGTGCCTGTGATCGGTCCTGTGACGATTGAGACAGCGGCAGCGGCGGGGGTGGATGTCGTGGCCTTTGAAGCCGGTCGCACCCTGATCCTGGACAAGGCGGAGGTCGAAAGGCTGTGCCGTCAGGTCGGTGTCACCCTGCTCGGGGTGAGCTGAAGGATGAAAAAACCCCGTGCCGCGAGGTGCGACACGGGGTGAGATCGAGGAAGCGAGGGTCGCTCGAAGGCAGTCTGCGCTTAGGCGAGGCCGACGATGGGATACAGGTTGTCCTTGCACCACTGACCGTTTTGAAGGGTCACACCATCGGGATCCTCCACCGCGACGTGGGCTTCATCCTCGCAGATGATCCAGCCTTCGTAGTTCCGCAGGGTGAGCCACTCGGTGATCTTGTGGAAGTCGAGCTTGCCCGTGCCCATTTGCGCCCACGGCTCGGGGCCGTTGCCTGAGAAGTCCTTGTAGTGGATGTGATTGACCAGATGCTGCCACTTGTTCAAGGTATCAATGACATCCATGCCTCCGCGGATGATGTGACCGACGTCCGGCGTCCATCCCGTGACGGAGGGGTCCAGGCTGGAGAGCACCACGTCGTAGTCATACTGGGTGCGCACCAGGGAGGCTGGCGGGCTGTTGGGGTGGTAGGAGCACTTCAGCCCCTGATCCGCCGCGCGCTTGGAGACGTTGTTGATGTTACGCGCCACGTTGAGGCGGCGGCGCTGCAGGTCGTGGCGGCCACTGGGCAGCGTGACGGTGCCGAGCATGGCACCGGGGAAGTGTTTCAGCAGATCAATGGTGAAGTCCGCTGCCGCCCGCTCGTTGGGAGCTTCTTCTTCGCCATCCCAGGCGCAGACCAGGGCCAGTCCCGCGAGCTTCATGTTGTGAGCGTCCAGCGCGTCCTTCAGGCGGGAGGCATCACAAAAATCACCCAGCCAGTATTTGCCGCAGCCCAGGGCGCTTTCTGAGATTTCCAGGACCATGGGCTCGATGCCGGTGAAGCCCGCCTCAGCGGCCACCTTGATCATGTGGTCCAGTTTGTTGTCGTAGCCCTTGCCAGTGCCCTGCATGAACCAGGTGTACACTTCCGAGCCGAATTGAATTTTTGACATAAGCAGGTGTAAGGATTGGAGGTTGGGGGAAAGGGAATTGAGCCGATGGCCAAGCCCCTTTCGCCTCCGGCATCAAAGCACAGGGCCAAAGTGGGTGTCCAGTGCGGAAATCCCCTCCACAGCGAAAACGCCGCTTCTCCCCACCTTCCTTCACCCGAAGCCATCCCGCCCAAGCCCCGCAGCAAAATCGCCCTCATGGGGGTGCCAGTATTGAGGGCGACTCGCCCTATTGGGGGGGAGAAGTGCCGCCCGCTCCTCTTCATCGCAGAGGCATCCAGGGCACAGAGTTTTGCATTGTGGCTGATTTGCAAACATGCTAAATCCTCGAGTCCATGGATCCCGCTAACATCAATCCCTATCAGGCTCCGAATGCACCTCTTGAGAGACGGCAGCAAAATCAAGTGATCGTTCTTGAGCATCCCGATGCCTCGCGCTGGAAACGATTCTTTAACTACTTGATTGATTTGGTGGTTTATCAATTGATCGCCGAAGTGGTGATCCAATTGGTTTTTCAATCGGGCTTGTTTGACCTTCACATCGAAATACTCGAGACGCAAATCTATGGATTCCTCATCGCCATCGCCGTCATGGTCGCTTACTACGCCATCCTGGAGTATTCCTTTGGAGCTTCGATCGGCAAACTGATCACAGGAACCCGCGTCATCACCAGCAATGGTGAGCCCTTGGGCATAGGGCAAATCGTGGGCCGAAGTTTTGCACGCCTGATTCCCTTCGAGCTGTTCAGCTTTTTTGGCACCAAACCCCGTGGTTGGCACGATTCCCTCAGTCAGACTCTCGTGGTTGACGTGCGGAAACCCCAGCAGCAACGCTATCGCTCGGAGTTGTTTTAGCGGTGATCCGATTTTGAAACCACGAATGGACACGAAGGGACACGAATGATTTTTGGATCAACGACTGATCGCAAGCACCACGGTTTTCTCAGTCGGATCGCCTTGAGGTGAAGGGAATCACCGTCTCAATGGACGATCCTGAGTTGCATCAAAAATTCATGCAAATTCGTGTTCCTTCGTGGTTCAAAACCCAGCGCGGGCTCGCTTCGGGAGATTACGCGAGGATTTCCCGGGCCACGGTGCCATAGACGTCGGTGAGGCGGAAGTCGCGGCCAGCGTAGCGGAAGGTGAGCTTTTCGTGATCGAGACCGAGCAGATGCAGGACGGTGGCGTGCCAGTCGTGGATGTGCATTTTGTCGAGCACGGCTTCATAACCTAACTCATCGGTGGATCCATGCGTGATGCCGCCTTTGACTCCGCCGCCAGCCATCCAGAGGGTGAATCCTTTGTTGTTGTGATCCCGCCCATCGTTGGATTGGGCGTGCGGGGTGCGGCCAAATTCGCCGCCCCAGACCACCAGGGTATCCTTCAAGAGATCGCGTTGCTTGAGATCCTGCAGCAGTCCGGCAATGGGCTGATCGATCTGGCCGCAGTTGTTTTCCAGAGCGGTTTTCAGGTTGAAATGATGATCCCAGTTGCCGTGGGAGATTTCCACAAAACGAACGCCCGCTTCGACGCATTTGCGAGCCATCAGGCATTGGCGGCCAAAGCGGTCGGTGGCGGTCTCGCCGATGCCGTAGAGGTTTTTCACGGCGGTGCTTTCTTTTTCCAGGTCCAACACGCCGGGCACTTCGGCCTGCATGCGGAAAGCGAGTTCGTAGGAGGCGATGACGCCTTCTACCTCGGCGGAGACACCGCCATCGAGGGTTTTGCGGGAGCGATTGAGGGACTGGATCAGGTCCACCTGGGTGCGCTGAGCGGCCTCGTTGAAGCGGGGGTTTTTGATGTCGGCCACGGAGGTTTGGGCTTCGCCACCGCCAAAACGCTGAGCGAACTGCGCAGCGGGGCCGGGCAAGTTTCGACCGCCGACTTTGGTGCCTTGATAGATGGCAGGGAGGAAGGCACTGCCGTAGGTGCGGGTGGCGTTGGCGGGGGGATTGATGGTGATGAAGCCGGGCAGGTTTTCATTTTCCGTGCCCAGGCCGTAGAGCGCCCAGGCTCCGAGGGAGGGGCGCACAAACTGGG
>JAGRPD010000477.1 GCA_020439875.1 Verrucomicrobiales bacterium | reverse complement strand
CCATCATGACCACCCTCCGCGGAGCCGATGCCGCGCTGAAGGCCATCAAGTCCCTGCAAAGGAGTGAAGTGCAGGTGCGGGCGCTGCAGGAGTATCATATTTAGCTTCGAGTGGCACTCGAAGCCTTGTTTTCCACTTAACGTCGATTCGGCGTGAACCCAGGCGTCAAGTGCGCTGCATTATGTGCACCGATGAATGTTGTTTTGAAAAAAAGCCGCAGAAAAGCTTGTCAAAAACCTCCCCAATCTTCCAATATCCCCGCTGCGTCGCCAATCCCTAACACCAACTCACAACCAGTAAGGTTCGCTACCATGAAACCCATTTTGTCATCCTTCCCCTGCCGCAAGGTCACCAAGCTGCTTCTTCTAGCTTTCTCCTCCGTCGGCATCTCCGCCTTCATCACAGCGTGCTCTACTCCCGCACAACGACATGACGCCCGCGTTGACTCCCGGGTCGATCACCGCGTGGATCGCCGTCGCGGTTGGTAGGCTCCCACCCGCCAAATCGAGCGTGCCGCGAACGGTGCCAATTCGGTGCGAATAATCGCAACCCTTTCACGGGGTCAAGTGGAATGGTCACAGAAGCCATTCGCGGCCTCGGAGCGAGTCCAATCGTCGTCCCACTCCTCGTCTCAAATCTGACGGGATCGTGTGAGACGAGGGTGGTTGGGGTGAAAGATTGCGTTGGCTGAGTAGTTCGGCTTTGGGTGGCTTTTTGATTGGATGAAAGGGTCGTGATGCGAACGCAGTTTTGACCCGGCAGGCGGTCCCTGCCAGCCCCCCTCACACCCCGTCCCCTCTCCACACCCAGGGCCAACTCGACCCGGCACCCGCAAAAGCAATTTCCTTGAAGTTAGCAGTCACCACCAGCAGCACCATCACGCCATCCGCCGCGACCTTCAGCTTGCGCTGCTGCCAGCAAGCCACCACCGCACGATGGCCAGCACGGTCAGGGTGGTGAAGTAGAGCACAGGAAGGAGAGACATTCAGTGAACCGGAAAAACGGCAGCCCCAAGCATTCCCCCCAACACTGCCAAAAGGCACGTACTTTTCCGCACCCCCTACGTAACCTGGCAGCGGCTTTGCCGAATCGCCAGTTCGGACCGGCACAGTGACGGAAGCCGTCCCCCCGTCCCTCCCCGTTCCCCCCCAAGACCCACTGCCCATGTCCCAAAAAGTTGTGATGAACCCGCCCCCCAATGACCTGGGCGAGTCCGCCAAAAAGATGCAGGCTGCGTTCAAGCATCTGCTGGAACTCTACGGCGATCACTAAAAGGCAAAGCAGGCGGATCCGGCCAGACCCCCTCACCCCCCGTCTCCGCTCCACGCCCAGGGCTAACTCGCCCCGGCCCCTTCAAAAGCAATTTCCTAGCAGTCAGTCAGTCCTAGCAGTAGCAGTCTCTCCCTGCCTCCAACCAAAACCAGAATCCCATGAAAGTGCAAACTCACCTCCTGCTCCTCGGCATCGCCTCATTGGCGTGCCTGAGCTCCTGTTCATCCACCCAAACTTCCGCCCAGCTCGATGCCAAGACCGAGTCCACGCTCTCCGCGATGTCCGACAAGCTGGCGGCGGCTCGTACGCTTCGAGTGACGACTTCCCGCAAGGCCTCCCCCGGCTTCAACGTCGCGGGTGCGGTGGCTGAGACGGCGACTGGCACCGTGGTGCTGCAACGTCCGAACCAGCTCGCCGCACGGATGGTGACCAGCGAGGGTTCGCGTTCGGTCGGACTCGCAAACGGCATGCTCACCCTTGTGGATGAAAAGGCTGGAACCCACGCGTCGGTCAAGGCCGCGGGCGACATCGACCAGGCTGTGCGCGGCGTGGCTGACACCTACGGCGTCAAGCTTCCCGTGGCCGAATTGCTGGTCAATCATCCGCGCAGTTTGCTGCTTGAGGGAGTCAAGAGCGGTCGCTGTGTGGGTTCTGAATCCATCGGTGGCACCATGTGCCACCATCTGGCCTTCACGCAGTCCAATTTGACCTGGGATTTGTGGGTTGCCATGGAAGACAACCTGCCGCGCCGGATGAAGGTCACCTACCCCAATGGAGAAGGCGGTGCACCGCTCACGATGACGGCCGACATTTCCCGCTGGGAAATCAATCCCTCCCTGTCAGCCTCCGACCTCTCAGTGAAAGTGCCTGCCGGTAGCCATGAGATTGAAATGATTCCGATCAACTGATTAATACCTCACACCTTTATGAAGACACCTACTCAAACAATTCGTCGCCGATCCCTGACTCTCTTCCTTGCCGGCGTTGTCCTTTCTACCGCCGCAGCCCCCATGGTGGAGGCCCTTCCCGCAGATCGCGCGGCGGGCCGCCAGAGTGCCCGCAATTCCCGTCAGACCGGTCGGCAGGTTTCACGCGCCCGCCGCCGTGGCTGCTATGCCATGCCTCCCGGCGCGGTGGCTTTCACCTACGGCGGTTACCGGTATTATCGCGTCGGTCCTCGCTACTACTATCCTTACATGTATATGGGCAGGACGGTTTACATCGACATCGACGTCAATGGCGGCTATCCAGCGCCTCCTCCTGCGCCTGGATCGATCGATATCGACATCTATTGACGCCCCTCGAGGCATGACGACGTCACTGATCGCGTTCGGGCTGACCGCGATTGGTGGCGGTTTGTTCATTTCTGCACTCCCAACAGACAGCCCCCTTCACCCCCAGGGCCAACTCGATCCCGCAGCCGCAAAAGCCATTTCCTAGCAGACGGCCACGCCGCCCATCAGAACCCCCAAGCCATCGAAGGAGTGGCGCGGATCCTCAAACTTCATCGCAACTCATGACCTACCCCACTTCCCGAAACCTCATCACAGGCCTCTGGATCGCTCTGGCTCTCACCTCCTGCTTCAAACGTCCCACGCCGCTCGTTTTGCCTCCGCCGAAGGTGCTCGTCGCCTCGCCGCTCGTGCGTGATGTGCCCGTGATGGCGGATGCCGTGGCGCACACGGAGGCCACGGCCAATGTGGAAGTGAAAGCCCGCGTCGAAGCCACGGTGGAAAAAATCCTCTACACCGAAGGCAGCGAGGTGAAGGAGGGCACGCCGCTCTTTGTGCTCGATAAAAGCAGTATCGAGCAACGGCTCGCCTCCGCCAAAGGCAGCCTCGGGCAGCAGCAGGCCGCGCTCGACAAAGCCAACCAAGATGTGGCGCGAATCACACCCCTCGCCAAAACCGGCGCCATGCCGCAAAAAGACCTTGATGCGGCCCTCGCTCAGCAACAGCAGGCCAAAGCCGCGCTCGAAACCGGAAAGGCCCAAGTCGCCACCGCTGAACTCGATCTCAGCTACACCCAGGTCGCCGCACCCGTCACCGGCGTCATCGGAGCCACCCAGGCGGATGTCGGCGCTCTCGTCGGCAAAGGCGCACCGACGACTCTCGCGACGATTTCGCCACTGGACCCCATTTATGCCTCCATCGAGGCCAGCGAGGTCGCTTACCTCACCGTCGCTGAACGGCTGAAAAACAAGGACCCGCAGAATCCCGCCACTTTTGCCCTCGTTCTGGCAAACGGGCAGATTCACCCGCATTTGGGCAAATTAGCCTTCATGGACCGCGCCGTGGATGCCACCACGGGCACCATGAAATTCCGCGTCGAATTCCCGAATCCCGAAAAAATCCTTCGTCCGGGCCAATTCTGCCGCGTCCGCATCATGGCGAAGACTTTGCCCGGTGCCTTGCTTCTGCCGCAGCGAGCCGTGCAAGAGATGCAGGGCCAGCACAACGTCTATGTCGTCACCAAAGAAGGCGATGTGAGCAAAGTGGCCTTCAAGCGAGTGAAAATGGGCCGCCGCGTCGGCAGCCTCTGGGTCGTCGAGTCCGGCCTCACCGCGCAAGATCAAGTCGTCACCGAAGGCATCATCAAATTGCAAGACGGCCTCGAAGTGACGCCCGAAGCCGCTGCCATTGACGAATCCTCCCTCACCGAGCTGCTCGCCACCGTGCCTGGAGCCGCAACCGCGAAGAAGTAACATCCCATGGCCGACTTCTTCATCCGCCGTCCCATCGTGGCGATGGTCCTCTCCATCCTCATGGTCATCGTGGGCACCTTCACGCTCACCAGCTTGCCAGTCTCGGAGTATCCAGACGTTTCGCCGCCCGTGGTGAATGTCACCACCACCTTTCGTGGGGCCACTGCCGAGGCCGTGGAGGCCTCCGTCGCCACGCCGCTCGAAGCGCAGATCAATGGCGTGGAAAACATGCTCTACCTCAAGTCGGTGAACTCCGCCGATGGCTCCCTGAGCATGAGCGCCACCTTCGACATCGGCACCGACCCGAGTCTGAATCAGGTCAACGTGCAGAACCGCGCCAGCCTCGCCTTCCCACGCTTGCCGGAGTCCGTGAACAAAGAGGGCGTCAGCGTGAAGCGCTCCAGCCCGGACATCCTCATGGTGATCGGCCTCGTCTCGCCCAAAAGCACCTACGACGCCATCTTCCTCTCGAACTACGCCACCATCAACATCACCGACGCGCTCGCCCGCATCCCCGGCGTCGGCGAAGTGAAAAACTTCACCGCTCAAGACTACGCCATGCGCATCTGGGTGAATCCCGACCGCCTCGCCTCGCTCGGCCTCACCGCCTCGGATGTGATCTCCGCCATCCGTGAACAAAACGTGCAGGCCGCCGCCGGACTCGTCGGTGCTGAACCCGCGAAGAAGGGCCAGGAGTTTCAATACAACATCGTCGCCAGCGGCCTGCTGGAAGAGCCGGAGCAGTTTGAAAACATCATCATCCGCTCCGCTGCCGACGGCTCGCAGGTGAAAGTAAAGGACGTGGCCCGCATCGAGTTCGGCTCACAGAATTACAAGAGCAAAGCCAGCCTCAGCGGCTCGCCCGCCGCCGCACTCGGCATCTACCTCGCTCCTGGAGCCAATGCGCTCGCCACCGCAGACGAAATCAAAAAGACCCTCGCCGCACTCGAAGCAAAATTCCCGCCGGACATGGCCTCGCGCATCGTGCTCGACTCCACACTGCCCATCACCGCATCGATGGAGTCCATCGTTCACACCTTGTTTGAAGCCGTGGTGCTCGTGATCCTCGTCGTCTTCCTCTTTTTGCAGAGTTTCCGCGCCACGCTCATTCCCATGCTCACCGTGCCCGTGGCCTTGCTCGGCACATTCATGCTCTTTCCACTTTTGGGCTTCACGGTGAACACACTCACGCTTTTCGGGCTCGTGCTCGCCATCGGCATCGTGGTGGATGACGCCATCGTCGTCGTGGAGGCCGTCATGCACCACCTGGAGCATGGTCTTTCGCCTGTGGAGGCCACTCGCAAAGCCATGCAGGAAGTCAGCGGCCCCGTCATCGCCATCGCGCTCATTCTTTGCGCCGTCTTCGTGCCCGTGGCCTTCATGCCCGGACTCACCGGCACGCTGTATCAGCAGTTCGCCATCACCATCGCCGCCTCCGTCATCTTCTCCGCCATCAATGCGCTCACGCTCAGTCCCGCACTTGCCGCACTGCTGCTGCGGCCACCGCAACCGACGAAAGGACTGCTCGGCAAAGCCTTCTCTCTCTTCAATCGAGCTTTTGATGCCATGACCGCAGGCTACAGCGGTGTCGTCGGCTATCTGGTGCGGCGCTCCGCACGCACCATGCTCATCCTTGTCGTCGCCGTGGCGGGCATCGTGGGCCTCAGCAAGATCGTCCCCGTCGGTTTCATCCCGGATGAAGACAAAGGCTACTTCTTCATCGCCGCAGAGCTTCCTGATGCCGCCTCTCTGCAACGCTCCGAAGCCGTGAGCCGCCAAATCGAGGCCGTGCTCGCCAAAACGGAAGGCATCCGCTCCTACCTGAACATCACCGGCTTCAACACCATGACCAATGTCAGTTCATCCAACGCCGTGACCTTCTTCGTCAGCCTGGAGGACTGGGAAGAGCGTCCCACGCTGCAAACGCACGTCCGCGGCATCATGCGACACATCATGGCCGAGTGCTACAGCATCCCCGAAGCCCGCGTGATGCCTTTTGGCCCGCCTGCCTTGCCCGGCTACGGCAACGCCTCCGGTTTCACCGTCATGCTCCAGGATCGCTCCGGCGGCAGCGTCGAGGAACTCGCCGCCATGACGCAAAAATTCATCGCTGAGGCCAGGAAGCGGCCAGAACTCTTCCGCATCTTCACCGGCTTCCGTCCCGAGGTGCCGCAGGTCAAAGTGGACCTGGATCGCGAAAAGTGTCGTGTCCTCGGCGTCAGCATCACCGACGTGTATGCCGCACTGCAAGCCTGCCTCGGCGGCGCCTATGTAAACGACTTCAACCGCTTCGGCCGTGGCTACCGCGTCTTCCTCCAGGCCGAGGCCGACTTCACCGCCAAGCCCGAAGACATCTCCCGCCTTCAAGTCCGCAACCGCGACGGCAAGATGATCCCGCTCGACACGCTCGTCACCATCAGCCCCACCAGCGGCCCCGCCTTCACCACGCGCTACAATCTCTTCCGCGCCGCCGAAATCAGCGGCGGCCCCACGCCCGGCTACAGCTCTGCGGACGCCGTCGCAGCCATCGAAGACGTCGCCAGGCAAGTGCTCACGCCCGGCTTTGCCATCGAATGGACCGGCCTCACCTATCAGGAGAAAAAAGCCGAAGGCCAGGCCACGATCATCTTCGGTCTCGCCGTGATTTTCGTCTTCCTGCTGCTCGCCGCGCAGTATGAGAGCTGGTCGCTGCCCTTCAGTGTGCTGCTCGCCACGCCACTCGTCGTGCTCGGCACCTTCATCGGCCTAATCACCCGTGGCTTCGCCAACAATCTTTACGCCCAGATCGGCATCATCATGCTCATCGGCCTCGC
>JAGRPD010000476.1 GCA_020439875.1 Verrucomicrobiales bacterium | reverse complement strand
CCGACATGATGGCCGCCTGCACGGCCTCGCCAGTCGGCGGGCTGCCCGGCAACCGCCACCGACGCAGCAGCAGCAGACCGGCCAGGGCTCCCAGGGTGAGGGCCATGCTCGGATCGGTGAACCAACCACGCAGACCGAGAGTGCCTGCGGAGATGAGCCCGAGGGGAATCAAAATGGGCACCAGGGCAGCTCCCAGTGATGGGAGCGTGGAGGAGTCGATCTCAGTGGGGTCGGCGCTGCCATCCTCTTCGGGCACCGGGATGGTGAAGCGGCGATTGGCCCACAGCGCCCAGAGCAATCCGGTGCTGGCGGTGAACAAACCCAGACATCCGCCCGCTGCCATCATCATCGGCAGGCTCACGCCGAGTTCTCGCGCAGCGAAAAGCGGCCCAGGCGTGGGGGGCACCAGGGAGTGCGCCATGGTGGCTCCGGCGACGATGGTGAGGATGTAGAGCAGGTAGTCCCGCCCAGTGGTGCGGGCCATGGCCTTGCCAATGGGCATGAGGAGATAAAAGACCGAGTCAAAATAGACCGGAATGGCCAGACCAAAGCCCGCAAAGATGAAGGCCAGATGCACCCGCGCCTGACCAAACAAACCGAGCAAGCTGCGGACGATGCGCAGGGCGGCTCCCGAATCCAGCAGGCAGCGACCGATGATCGATGCCATGGCGATGAGCAGGCCCATCTTGCCGCAGGTCTCGCCAAAGGCGGTCATGACCCGGGCCGGTCCGTCTTTTTTGAGAAAACTCGCCACCTGCTCGGGGCTCCACTTGCCCAGCGCTTCCTGCCCTTGAGCGTAGGCTTCGAGCAATGTCTGGGGCGTGGCGAGGGCGACGACGAGGGCGGCGAGGATCATGGCCAAAAAGGCATGCCAGCGCGGCACCACGAGGCCGAAAACCACCGCGCCCAAACCAAGAAGGAGAAGCCAGAGAGAAGTCACAGCTCGAACCTAGGTGGAAGCGAAAAGCCGAGGAAAGGGAAAAAATCAGAAAGTGCAGCCACTCGCTCCCTCCTCCTGCGCATCGTTCCTTTTCCACCCGCGAGGGGGGGTCAATCTCCCGCGCGCCCAGGAGCCAGGGGTTGCAGTCGAAACAGACTGAAGCTGGTGGTGTCTGCCGAGGTGGTGCTGGTCGTGGGGGTGGCGTTTCCGCGGATGCGAGTGGGGGTATCGAAATGCAGAGCCCCATCCCGACCGAAGGTCAGATTGTCCGGGCGCAGCAGGCGGATATCGCGGGTGAGGACGTGGTAGTCGCGCGATTTGGGATCGATGCGACCGATGGCGCGGCCGTTGATGCTGGCGATGTAGAGATTGCCTTTCTCATCGAGCACGAGGCTGGAGGTGGGCGGAGATTTGGCATAGGTCTCCACGGCGTCAGCTAGTTGGGAGGGCGAGAGAGCGGCGTCCCGCAGCGACGCGGTCGGGATGCGATAGATGTGGCTGGATTGGAGCGGGGCAAAGTAGAGCCACTCGCCTTTGCGGTCGATGGCGAGGGCATCGACCGCCGTGTGAGGGACGGCGGCGGTGCCATCCAGACGCTGGCGGGTCAGGGTGTCAGCGGCTTGGGCTTCAAACTGCACCTCAGGATCGGGCTGTACACAGGTCTGCCCGGTGAGCACTCGGCGGCAGAGACCGGTGGTGAGATTGACGACGATGAGCGCGGCGTCGTGCCCCTGTGCGGGATCCGAGATGTAGGCGTAGGGCGCGCCGGGATCGACGACGAGGTCGCTGCAAAACGAGCCGGAGCCCACGGCAGGAGCGTTGAGGTAGAGGACGCGGGTGAGTTGGTTGGTGGCGAGATTCCAACCCACCAGCTTTGGGGTGGTCTCGCTGCGGCGGCCGTTGTCGAGCATCCAGGCGATGCCGTAGCGATCAATGGTGAGCGCTTCCACCGCATCCAGCGGCAGGTCGGAGCCCTTGGCACCGGAGCTGGACGTTTCATCCGGAAACGGCACCGCCTGTCCATCGGGACTGATGCGCACCACGCGATATCGAGGGCGCAGCCGTTGGTCGAGGCCGACGAGCCAGTGCCCGTCGGAGGTGGCGACGAGGCTGGAGGGAGCCATGGAAAATTGCAGCACCTCCTCCACGGCATCATCCGTGCCGCTGATGCCGCCCGTTGCGGTCGCCGCCAGCAGGCATCCACCGACGATCGCGGCGAGAGGAGAGGCGATCCACCTGGAGCGGGTGAGACGAGCGGGTGCGGTGGTGGGAGGAAAGTTCACGTCAGGGTGGTGCCTCAGGCGGGCAGGATGTGATCCAGACAGATTTGCGACCAAGTCTCGAACTGATCTCGCAAAGCCCGCAGTTCCGCTGCCGTGGAGAATTGGAGATCGGTCAGGGCGTCTTCGTTCGAGTGAACTGCGTCGGATTCCAATTCAAACAGATGCACCACGCCGAGGTGCACGGCACCGACATCGTTGGAGTCGTCATTGATGAGGCCGACCACCCGCTGAGTGTGCGCGCCGGGCAGGATGAGTTCCTCGGCGAGTTCGCGTTCGATCGAGTTGAAATACATCGAGTGCCCCATGCCGTCGTGGCTTTGGTCCACGGGATTGATGTGACCGCCCACACCGAGGCTGCGCTTGGCGACGAGGCGTTTTTCGCCGGATCCCGAGCCGCGCTGGTAGTGCAGGTAGCGGTCGCCCGCGCGAAAGATGGAGTAGGGGATGAGTTGCTTGTGGGTCGGATCCTGCTCTGCGGAGGGCCGCTCCATGAAAAAATTGGCCGCTGGAGCCAGCATGGCGTCGAGGTAGCGCTCGGCATCGGGTTGGAAACCTTGAAAAGCACCGAGTTGGTCAAACAAGGCACGGGAGATGACGAGGACATGTTCCATCCTCTCACCCATCGCCAGCCAGCGCAGATCTGCAAGCGACGGTTGGCTTTGAGAGATGAAATTCAACAGGAGCTGGGCATCTGTAGATCAGTCTCAGCGAGATCTGCTCTCAACGCTTCAGCGCACCTCGGGCCTGAACTTCCTTTCCACGGGGGGCTCGATCCGAGTTCTCCCCAGCGATAGCCGTAAGCGGTCGAATTCAATTTGAACATATTCGAGCCCCCCTTCGTCCAAGGTCACTTATTTCGGATCATCGAAATATCAAAACCTACATAGCAATGAAGACAAACGCACTTTCAAACTGGAAATCTTCCCTCCTCGCCATGGCCCTTTTGGGTTCCATGGTCCTGCCCAGCTGCACTTCACCCACGGGCACCGGAGCCATGGTGGGAGCGGGCGCGGGCGCCGTCGGGGGTTACCTCTACGATCGTCACGACAAGCGCGATGACGGAGATCCCCAGCAGTGGGATCGGGAGCGCATGAGCAATGTTGCTCGGGGCGCAGGCATCGGCGCTGGGGTAGGGGCAGGGGCCGGTTACCTCTCCGGCCAGGCGGCGCAGCGCCAGGCCCAGCAGCCTCCTCCAGGGTACTACGGTTATCCTCAGCAGCAGCAGCCGTATCCGATGTATCGCTGAGGCGTGCATCATTCTCCCCAGCCCAGCGGTGACGCACCACCGCTGGGCTGTTTTTTTTCAAATCGAGCCTGGCCCGAGCAGGATGCCTCAGCCTGAGGGCGTTAAAAAGAGATCGCTATGAGTGATCCCACCTCTTCTCCTGGTCTGCATCAAACTTACGCTCAAGATCCCGTCCGCGCTGATGAGCGCATCTGGGGGCGGCGGTCGGATCCTCTGACCCGGCGGGGCTTTTTGAATCGCGGCGGACTGGCGGCCCTCACCGCAGCGCTTGGAGCCCGCATCGTCTTTTCAGATAAAATGCCCGCAGGTCTCATCCCGGCGGCATTGGCGCAGAGTGAGGCACCCTTTTCCATCCCGGGCAAAGACGGCCTCGTCTATCTCAACGACCGTCCGGTGAATGCGGAAACTCCCGCTGATTTGTTGGACGACGACATCACTCCCGCCTCCCGCCTTTTCATCCGCAACAACGGCCACCCACCGCCTGCCGATCAGATCGATCCCGCCACCTGGACGCTGCGGATCGAGGGTGAGAGCTGCAAAAACCCGCGCACCTTCACCCTCGCGGAGCTGAAGAAGCAATTCCCCCTGCACACCTACCAGTTGACCATCGAGTGCGGTGGCAATGGGCGGTCCGAATTCAATCCTCCCGCCACCGGCAATCAATGGACCGTGGGTGCCGTAGGCTGCCCCGAGTGGACGGGGGTCAGGCTGCGGGATGTGCTGGAGGCCTGCGGCATCGCTGAAGACGCTGTCTATATCGGCTATCACGGAGCGGACACGCACCTGTCGGGAGATCCGAAAAAAGAGCCCATCTCGCGTGGCGTGCCGATCGCCAAGGCTCTGGAGGATGAATCCCTCATCGCCCTCGCCATGAATGGCGCGGACATGCCCTGGATGAATGGCCATCCCCTGCGGCTGGTCTGCGGCGGCTGGCCCGCCTCGGTGTCTGGAAAATGGCTCAATCGCATCGTCGTTCGCAATCAAGTGCACGATGGCGAAAAAATGACTGGTACCTCCTACCGCGTGCCGAAGCACCCCGTGCAGCCTGGCAGCGAGGTGCCCGAGGAGGACTTCGAAATCATCGAGTCCATGCCCGTCAAATCCATCGTCACCTACCCGAAGTCCGGCCTCACGCATCCCCTGGCCGATGGAGCCATCGAGGTGCGAGGCCATGCCTGGGCCGGAGATTTCTCCGTGAAAGAAGTGTGGGTCTCGATCGATTTCGGATCCACCTGGCAAAAGACCGAGCTGAAGGCCGCTCCGAACCTCCTGGCCTGGCAGCGTTGGAGCACGCCGGTGAAGTTTCCCGAGATCGGCTACTACGAAGTGTGGGCGCGGGCCGTCGATGAGCGCGGCCGTGGCCAGCCCATGGTCGTGCCAGGCTGGAACCCCAAAGGCTACCTCAACAACGCCTGCCACCGCATCGCCGTCCAGGTGGTCTGAGTCTCTTCCCCCCCGTTGCGTGATGATTTTCAAAAACGCCTTCTCTCTGTCCCTCGTCGCGGGATTCGCCAGCTTGATCGCCCTCAGCTCCGCCGCAGCTGCCGATGAGGAGATCCCGCTGGATCCTCTCACCGGCCTGAAAATGGCTCCCGGCTGGGAAATGGTGCGGAACAACTGCATCACCTGCCACAGCGCCAAACAATTCCTCCAGCAGCGCGGCACCCGCGCCACCTGGGATCACGTCATCACCTGGATGCAGGAGCGCTCAGGCCTCTGGCCGCTCGATGCCGAGACGCGCGGCACCATCCTCGATTACCTCGCTACCCAGCATGGACCGGGAGATTCCTTCCGCCGACCTCCGATCCCGGCCGACCTGATGCCGCCCAACCCCTACGCCACCGCAGCGCGCAAAGAGTACGAGGAAAAGAAAAAAGCGGGGCAGGTGAAATAGCGCGCCCGTCGCAACCGGCGCGCCTTCTTCGAACGACCTCGAATTACAGACCAAAGGCCTGATCCATCTGGCCAGCGACCACTTTGAGCGCGTCCACATCGCCGCCCTTCACCTCGGCGGCCAGCCAGCCGTAGTAGTTGATGTCCAGCAGAGCCTTGCGGATGGAGGTGAAGTCGATGTCGCCCTCGCCGATGGGCATGAACTTGTCCTCCGCGCGGGAGAAGCCTTTGACGTCGAGCTTGACGATGCGTTTCCCTAGCTGGCGGATCCAGTCCGCGATGTTGCCGTATTTCCAGTGGTTGCCGATGTCAAAATGCATGGCCACAAAGGGAGACTGGAATTGATCGACAAACTTGACGAACTCCTCGGCGGATTGATCCACCCCTCCGTCGTGATTGTAGAGGAACTGATTCCACACGTTCTCGATGGCAATGGTGACCCCGAGTTCCGCCGCCAGCGGAATCGCCTGAGCGATGTTCTCCGTGGCGCGCGCCCAGACTTCCTCCGGCGTGCCGTCGTCGCCGCGGCCGAGAACGATGAGGCTGGTGCTGCCGCCCACGGCATGAGTTTGGCGCAGGGCCTCCAGCTGGGTCTGCAGGGCCTCTTTGCGGACGGCAGGATCGGGATCGGTGTGGCGGATTTTCCAATGGGAGGACCCCACCGTGCCATCGACCGGTAGCCCCGTTTCTTCAATAGCTTGCCGCACCTCTTTCACATCGAAGCCAGGCGCATTGAGTTCGATGCCCTGAAAGCCTGCGGCCTTGGCGGCGCGAAATTTTTCCACCAATCCTCCCGGCACCTGAACCATGCCGATTTTGAGGGTCTTGTAGATGCGACCCGCCAGCGCGTTGGCGGCATCGGGATCGGCCTGCAGAGAGCGCGGAAGCAGTCCCGTGGCGGTGAGGGCTGCGGCAGAGTGCAGAAAATGACGGCGGGTGAAGGAGGTGGATGTCATGGAGCAGAGACATACGCCCGCGCACGAAGCATCCTGCACGCCCCATGCAAAAATTGGCAGCCGGAGAAGAGCCTATTGCCCCCAACCGTCCGTCTCCGTTGGTTAAATCAAGCTGACCGCCTGGAGGATGCGCTGGTGGGTTTTTTCCCGACCCAGGAGAAATGCAATGGTCGTGACACCAGGCCCGCGCATCTGGCCACTGAGGGCTCCGCGCAGCAGCGGCATGAGGGCTCCGACCTTGACCTCTTCTTTCTCCGCAGCCGCAGCAATGGCCGATTGAATCGAGGCCTCGGTCCATTCATCCACCGCTTCCAGCGTCTCTGCAGCCGTCTCGAGCAAACTGGCGTTCTCGGGCTTCGACCGCAGTTTGCTGACGACATCAGACTCGTAAGGAGAGTCGTCTTTGAAGAAGTAATGCACCCACTCGGGAAATTCGGAGAGCAGGCTGACCTTCTCTTTCACACTGGCCACGGCGGCGGTGGCCATCGCTTCGTCTTCGATCTGCAATTCGGCATGGACGAGAAACGGGCGAGCCACCGCGAAGAGCGCTTCATCGCTGAGGGCGCGCAGATACTGGGCGTTGAGCCATTGGCACTTGCTGAGGTCGAATCGGGCATTGCTCGAGTGAATCTCCGAAGCGTCAAACAGCGCCACCAACGTCTCGCGATCGAGCTTTTCTTGCTCGGCACGCGGGGTCCAGCCGAGCAGGCAGAGGTAATTGAACACCGCCTCGGGCAGGTAGCCTTCCTCCTGGTAGTTGGCGATGGCGGCCCCTTCGTCGCGCTTGCTCATCTTCGAACCACCCGGATTCAAGAGCAGCGGGATGTGGGCATAGGTGGGAGCCGATTGGCCCAGGGCGTTGAAGAGATCGATGTGCTTCCAGGTGTTTGACAGGTGGTCTTCCCCCCGAATGACGTGGGTGATGCCCATTTCTAGGTCATCGACGACGTTGACGAAATGGAAGATGTAACTGCCATCCGGGCGGCGGATGGTCATGTCGGGCTCTTCGGTCGCGGCGAAGGTGACGTCGCCACAGACGAGGTCGTGCACGGTGATGGGCTCGCGGCTGAAGCGAAAACGCACCGCTCCGGTGTCCTCGGTGTAGATGCGTCCGGCGGCTTCGAGCTGCTGCAGATGGCGATCGTAGATCTCCTGGCGCTGACTTTGAAAATAGGGGCCAACGTCACCGCCGACATCAGGGCCTTCATCCCAGTCGATGCCGAGCCAGCGCAGGCCGTCGAGGATTGCCGAGCGGGCCGCCTCCGTATTGCGCGCCGCATCGGTGTCTTCAATGCGCAGCACCATTTTGCCGCCATGCTTGCGAGCATAGAGCCAATTAAAAAGGGCAGTGCGGGCTCCTCCGACGTGGAGGTAACCGGTGGGAGAGGGGGCAAAACGAACGCGGACGGACATGCTGACTCAACAGAAACGAGAAAGCGCGGGATGCAAGCAAGGGAAGCGGCTGATTCAGCCTGCAGAGCGTAGCTCGACTCTCCCGAGTCGAGCCTCGGTGCGTGGAAAGCCGGACGGCGTAGAGTTTTGAAAGGAGAGCGCCCAGGAGCAGCGACGAAGCACGGCTCAGGAGAGCCCTGCTACGGCGGCAGCCTGCAGGACGTAGCTCGACTCTCCCGAGTCGAG
>JAGRPD010000475.1 GCA_020439875.1 Verrucomicrobiales bacterium | reverse complement strand
GCAAACTGTGTTTCTGCAACATAGTTGTCCTGCGGCAGCATTCCCCGCCGATTCCATTTGCCCGCCAAATCCCGCCCTCTTCACCCGCTCACGCCCCCTCACCACACCCCTCTCAGGGCGGAGACAATTTGAGCGCTGCCCGCATTTCCTGCTCCGCCGCCGTCTTGCGCACCAGCCACTCCACCTTCACCTTGGCGCGCTCCGCTTCCGACATCGTTTTCCATGCTTCGGCCAATTTGGGGTCGTAAGCCCAGCGTTTTTGCGCTTCGGGCGTTAAAAATTGAAGCCGAAAGATCTTCGGTCCCTCGGGTGTCCGAATCCGAATCTCCAACGGATTCTCGTCCACCACCTGCTCCACCTTGAACCATTTGTCAAAAACGTACAGCCAGCCGCCCAAACCCGCTGGCAGCGCCTTGCCCTCGGTTTCATCTCGATTCATCCGCTCCCGCTCCGCCTGCTTCTGCCTCCGCACCTCCTGCACCGCCGGTTTCATCTCCTCCACCAGCCAGTCCGGCATCTTCGATCCCGCCAAAAACACCCGCTGAGATTGACGCCGATCAAACACCCATATGCCATTCTCCTCCACCGAGATCAGTTCCACCTGCTCCAGCACCTGATTGCCCTTGGTCACAATCCGCGCCCACGACTTCTTCTCCGCCCCAGCGGCGCTCAGCGCCCATCCAAGAAACATCAACAACAGAGCCGTCCAGATCGCCTTCATTCCCCGCCAGATTAAAAGCCTCGGGTCAGCGAGTCAATCCTTCCCACGCTTTCATCCCTGGATTGAATGCTCGAACCACTTTCCTTCAAAGTGGCTACCCCGCTAGGACTCGAACCTAGAAAAACGGAACCAAAATCCGTTGTGTTACCGATTACACCACGGGGTAACAAGTGGCGAGCCCGAATCATAGTGCCGTTTTCACCCCACGCAAGCGGCTCCCGCGAAATTTTTTCTTCGTTCCGCCCCCTCTTCCACCGTTTTCCGCCAAGCCAAAGCTTGAAACCGGAGCGAATCAGGGCCTATTCTCAGCAATCATTAACAAATCCGTAATTTCTCCCAGTGGCCAAAAAAGCATCCAAATCCTCCAAAAAATCTGCCGCAGACAAAAGGCCGATTTTCGCCAACACCGCTCCGATTGAGATCAAACCCATCGATGATCTCTACGGGGACTGGTTCCTCGATTACGCCTCCTACGTGATCCTGGAGCGGGCCGTGCCGCACATTCACGACGGCTTCAAGCCCGTGCAGCGCCGCATCCTCCACTCCATGGAGGAGCTGGAAGATGGCCGTTACAACAAGGTGGCCAACGTCGTCGGCCACACCATGAAATACCATCCTCACGGGGATGCCTCCATTGGAGATGCCATGGTGCAGATTGGGCAAAAAGATCTGCTTATCGACACCCAAGGCAACTGGGGAAACATCCTCACCGGAGACAATGCCGCCGCTCCTCGATACATCGAAGCGCGCCTCTCCAAGTTTGCCCTCGACGTCACCTTCTCCCCCAAAGTCACGCACTGGGCCGCCTCGTACGATGGCCGCAACAAGGAACCAGTGACTCTCCCGGTGAAGTTCCCCCTGCTGCTCGCCCAAGGAGTGGAAGGCATCGCCGTCGGCCTCTCCTGCCGCATTCTCCCGCACAACTTCATCGAGCTGTGTGACGCCTCCATCGCCGCGCTGCGCAAAGAGGACTTCGAACTGCTGCCCGATTTCCTCCAAGGCGGTATCATGGACGCTGCTGACTACAACGATGGCCTGCGCGGCGGGCGCATCCGGGTGCGTGCCCGCATTGAGTCGGGTGACAAAAAAAACCAACTCCGCATCACCGAGATCCCGTTTGGAACCACCACCGGCTCATTGATGGACTCCATCGTTGCCGCCAACGAAAAGGGCAAGATCAAGGTGCAGCGCGTCGAGGACAACACCGCCGCCGAAGTCGAAATCCTCATCCATCTCCCCTCCGGCATCGAGCCGGATCAGGCCATCCCCGCCCTCTACGCTTTCACCGATTGTGAAGTCTCCGTGGCCCCGAACACGGTGGTGATTCAGGACAACAAACCCCGCTTCATTGGCGTGAAGGACCTCGTGCGGGAAAGCGCTCTGCACACCAAAGGCATCCTGCAGGCGGAACTCGAGATCCGACTCGGCGAACTCGAAGAAAAATGGCACTTCAGCTCGCTGGAGAAGATTTTCATCCAAAACCGCATCTACCGAGACATCGAGGAATGCGAGACCTGGGAGGCGGTGATGGCCGCGATCTGGAAAGGCCTCAAACCTCATCTCAAAAAACTCAAACGGCCCGTCACCGATGACGATGTGGCTCGCCTCACCGAAATCCGCATCAAGCGGATCTCCAAATACAACGCCTTCGAAGCCGACGAGCACATTCGAAGTCTCGAAAAAGACATCGCCGAGGTCAACAAACACCTCAAACAACTCACTCGCTACACCATCGCTCACTTCGAGCGGCTCAAGAAAACGTACGGCACCGGCCGCGAGCGCCGCACGGAGATCTCCAGCTTTGATCGCGTCGCTGCCGCAGAGGTGATCATGGCGACGGAGACCCTCTATCTCAACGCCAAAGAAGGCTTCGCTGGCACGGGATTGAAGCGAGATGGAGAGGCTCTCTTCAAGTGCTCGCCGCTGGATGATGTGATTTATTTCACCCAGGACGGCACCGTCAGCGTGTCCAAGGTGGCACCGAAGTTTCACGTTGGAAAAAATCCTCTGCACGTCGCCCTCTTCCGCAAGGACAGCGATCCCGTCTATTCGCTGATTTATCGAGATGGCAGACTCGGACGCACCTTTGCCAAACGTTTCCGCATGGGCGGCATCACTCGGGACAAGGTGTATGACCTGGGCCAAGGCAAGGCGGGCACCCGCGTGCTCTACTTTGCTGTGCATGAGACCGAAGAGGAAAGTGACGCACAGATGCTGGCCGTGCATCTCAAGCCCGCGCTTTATCTGCGGAATCTGAGCCTCAGCTTCCCGATGGCTGCGCTCGCCGTCAAGACCCGCACTTCCAAAGGCAACATCGTCACCAAACACGCCGTGGATCGCATCGTGCGGGATCGCAAAGCCAGCGAGTGATGGCTGACAGCTCGGCTCAAACCCGCAGGCGAGGGGCTGCGGCAAGCAGCCATTGCATTTTACGGAGGGGTAGGCACCCTGAGTGGATGCGTTGGTTGATTGTGTTTCTCTCTCTGTTTCTCGGGTCTTTGGCTTGGGCTGAACCAGTGGATCTGGAGGCGATGGCCACCCAGCCTGAGACACCATCGGATCAGCTGGACATTGCCCTGAAGCCGATGACCAAAGCGCAATTGGAGAAGGTCGCGGCGACTTGGCAAGGGCTGCTGGAAACGAAGGCTCGTGAGATCGCCACCACCCAGATCGAGCTGCAGGGAGCCACCGACAATGCAACTCGCGGTCCCTTGCAGCAGCAGCTCGATCAACTGCAACTGAGCAAGACGACGATCTTGGATCGCTTCGATCATGTGCTCTCGGCGCTGGAGGAGCGGCAAGGAGATGTGACGGATTACCGGCGCTACGCAGCAGCTCAGGGCGGCATCACCCTGACAGCCAACGATGCCCGAACCGCCTGGACCACGCTGCGCAGCTGGCTCAAAGCCGATGAAGGCGGGATGAAATGGGCGATTCTCGTCGGCAAGTTTCTCGGCGTGTTTTTGCTGTTTTGGATTGCAGCGGTGATTGCGGGAAAAACGATCCACGAGGTGACGCGGAGGCAGCATCATCTCTCTGGCCTGATGAAGCGGTTCATCGACAAGATGGCGCGGCGAGCCATTCTCTTTGTGGGTTTGCTGGTGGCTCTGGCGACAGTGGGCGTCAATTTGGGAGCCTTGGTCGCCCTGGTGGGTGGCGGTGCCTTCATTCTCGGTTTCGCCCTTCAAGACACGTTGAGCAATTTTGCCAATGGCATCATGCTGCTGATTTATCGACCTTTTGACGTGGGGGATGCAGTGGAGATCAATGGCATCTCCGGCAATGTGGAGGCGGTGAGTCTGGTGAGCACGACGTTGTGCAGCTTTGACAACAAGATCATTCTGGTGCCGAACAAGGAGGTCTGGGGGCAGACGATCATCAACATGACCGGCAACCGCGAGCGGCGGGTGGATTTGATGTTCGGCATTGGCTACGACGATGACGCCGATGCGGCCATGGCCATTCTGCGAAACCTCACCGCGGCCCATCCGGCGGTGCTAAAGGAACCCGCTACGGTCATCCGCATGCATGAGTTGGGAGACTCCTCCGTGAATCTGATCTGTCGCCCGTGGACCAAAACGGCGGATTACTGGACGGTGCATTGGGATCTGACGGAGCAAGTCAAAAAGGCCTTTGATGAGGCAGGCATCGAGTTTCCCTTTCCCCAGCGGGACGTGCATCTCTACCATGCGGAGACTTCAGATTCCGCTGGTGAAAAACCCGATGCCAAAGCTGCAGCCACGCTTGCTCCTCCAGCCACTCCAGCGGGTTATACCGAAGACGAGGCCGAGGTCTGATCAAGCTCCGGCGGTTTCTTGACTGCGGTGCTCCAAGGCGGCTTTGACAAAACCTTGGAAGAGCGGATGCGGATGATTGGGCTTGGAGAGAAACTCCGGGTGAAACTGGCAGGCCAAGTAAAACGGGTGCTCCTTCATTTCCACGATCTCCGCCAGCTCGCCATCGGGTGAGGTGCCGGAAACCACCAGCCCGCAGCCCTCGAGCTGATCTTTGAAAGCGGAATTGAACTCGTAGCGATGCCGATGCCGCTCCGTGATGGTGGCGCTTTGATACATCTGATAGGCCTTGGAGCCGGCCACCAGATCGGTGACCCAGGTGCCGAGACGCATGGTGCCACCGAGCTTCACCACGTCCTTTTGCTCTTCGAGCAGGCTGATGACGGGATAAGGCGTGGCCTTGTCAAACTCGGTACTGCTAGCCCCCTCCATACCGCACACATTGCGGGCGTACTCAATGACGGCGATTTGCATGCCCAGGCAGATGCCAAAA
>JAGRPD010000474.1 GCA_020439875.1 Verrucomicrobiales bacterium | reverse complement strand
GCATCTCGAAGAAGGTGTGGTGGTAGGTGTCGAGCCCGACGTCCTCCAGATCGTTGTGTTTCCCCCCTGCGCGGATGCATTTCTGGGTGTCGGCCGCCCGCGTCGGCAGGCCTTTTTTCAGCACGCCGGGCCAGGTATCGACATCCGCCGGCCGCTCGCCGAGGAAGATCGGCACGAACTGGTTCATGCCCGCGTTGGTGAAAATGCGAGCGCCGTCCCGGCTGGTGTAGCCGACGTTGTCGCTGGGCACGATGGTGTGCTGCTTCTCTTGGAAAAAGTCGAGGAAGCGCTGGCGGATCTCGGCGGCAGTGGGGGCTTGGGCAGGCATGACGGCAGGGAAAAAGGGAGCAAAGAGGCTAGCCGCAGATCGCAAAAGGTAAAGCTAGCAAAACGGGCCCGTTTTTCACGCCCCTCTCACGGTTCCGACCTCTCAGTTTAGGCTTTCCCCTATGCGAGATTTCGGCGTATCCTCCGTCTCAGCTTATGAAATACCGTTCCTTCTTTTCCCTCGGTCTGGTCTGGCTCCTCAGCGGCACGGCAGCGCTCGCCCTGAACCCCGACAGTCCCAAACAGTTGGAGATCCGCGTCCAGTTCATCGAGATGACGGCGGAAAACGCCAACACGCTGCTCCTCGCCGACGACCTACCGACGGACACGCGCGGCTGGTCAGAGCGACTCAAGACTCTGCTCTCCAGCGGCCAGGGGACCGTCGCCGCCAGTGCCACGGTGATCACCAAGAGTGGCCAGCGAGCCAGTGTCGAGTCCGTCGATGAGCACATCTACCCCACCGAGTTCGATACGCCGAATGAAGACAAGGACTCCAAGAATCCATCAAGTTCCACCGGCGTGCCCATTCCGACCACCTTCGAAATGCGGCCCGTTGGGGTGCGCTTGGAAGTCGATCCCGTGCTGGGGGCTGACGGTGAGACGGTGGATCTGAATCTGGCTCCCGAATGGATCCAGTATTTTGGTGACAAATCTCAAGTGCAGGTGCCCGTCGCGGGCTCCTCCGTGGAGGCTGAATTGCAGCCCCGCTTTTACAGCATCAAGACGCAAACTTCCGTGACTCTCACCAATGGGGGCAGCGCCCTCATCGGCGAGCACTTGCCGCCCGATGAAGAGGGCGTGGCTGACAGCAGCCGTCGCATTTTGATGTTTGTCTCAGTGCGCGTGATCGAGGCCTGATGGCGCGCGGCGAGTCGCTTGGTAGAAAATTTTTTTCGCTGGCAGTGAATACGATGGGGAGAGCCGCGTCGGACTTTCCGAATCCCTCACCCCAACCCACTGCAAGCCATGAAGAAACTCCTCGCCATCCTCGCCGCCATCACCGCCATCGGCATCACCCTGCCCGCCACCGCCAGCGCCGATCACTCCTGCAACCGTCGCATCGTCAGCTACACCTCCTGCGGGCGCCCGGTGTATGCCTACTACCAAATCGTGGGCTATGACCGCTGCGGTCACCCCGTCGGCCAATGGGTGACGCAGAACGCCAACTGCTCCTGCAGCCGTTGCAACAGCCATTCCCATCACAGCAGCCACTCTTCCCACCATGGCTGGAGCCATAGCAGCCACGGCAGCCGCAGCAGCAGCTCCTGTGATCGCGGACGCAGCGGTTTCCGCATCCAGTTTGGCTGGTAGGTCCTGACCTTCAGCGCTCCTTCAGCCCGCCTCCCGCACTTGCCGGGAGGCGGGCTTTTTTTCCGCCACGGCGTCTGGTGGACGGCGGACGGATCCTGTGCGTACACTGGCGCTCCATGGAAAATCCGCCAGACAGCGTCGTCGCCCTCGCCCAAGCTCTGGTGCGCATCCCCTCCGTGAATCCGGATGGCGAACCCGGAGTGACCGACACCGGAGAGCAGGCCTGCGCAGAGTACGTGGGGCGTTTTCTCCAGGCCGCCGGTGCAGCGGTGAGTTACGACGAGGTGCTGCCGGGGCGGCCCAATGTGATTGGCCGCTTCCCCACCTCGGCAGCAGGAAAACCCCGCCTGCTCTTCGCTCCCCACACCGATACCGTGAGCGTCGCGGGCATGAGCATCGATCCCTTTGGTGGCGAGCTGCGGGAAGGTCGCCTCTGGGGGCGTGGCGCATCCGACACCAAAGGCCCCATGGCCGCCATGCTGTGGGCCCTGTGGGAGCTGCGCCATCGCATCGCCGATCTGCCGGTGGAGATCCATTTTGCCGGCTTCATGTCGGAAGAGTCCGCCCAGCTCGGCTCCCGCCACTTTGCCCAGCATCACGGGCGCTACGATCTGGCGCTGGTGGCTGAGCCGACCGGCCTCCAGGTGGTGCATCAGCACAAAGGCTGCCTCTGGGCCGATGTGCACACCACGGGCCGCTCCGCCCATGGTGCCCGACCTGAACTCGGGGAAAATGCCATCACCAAAATGGGGCGACTGCTCGGCGCGCTGGACAGCGATTTTCGCCAACGTCTGGCGGACCTCAGCGGTGACAACCCGTGGCTGACCCCTTCCACCATCAATCTCAGCATGATCCGCGGCGGCAGCCGCTCCAACATCGTGCCCGATGCCTGCACCCTGCGCTGCGACATCCGCACCACACCTGGACTGGAGGCTCACGGCGGTGCGCTGAAGCTGCTGGCCGATTTCGTGGCCGAACAAGACGCCACCGCGCGGGTGGAGGTGGCCACGCAGGCCTTCGCCCTCGACACCGATGCCGCCCTCCCCCTGGTCCAGCGCCTGCTGGCCACCGGAGCCACACTCGCCGGTGCACCGTGGTTTTGCGACGCCGCCTTCCTCGCCGCCGCTGGCACGCCCGCTGTGGCCATCGGACCAGGCTCCATTGAGCAGGCTCACACGCAGGATGAATTCATCGCCATCCAGGATCTGGAGCTGGGCGCGACCTTTTTCCGCCGCTTTCTGGAATCCTGGATCTGACCTGATCCGGCATTTTTCGAAAAAATTTGTCCAAAACCGTCGCTCAGAGGCCTTTTACCTCTGTGATGACCCCACCTCGGACCCTTCGTCTCCTGACTCCCCTCCTGCTGCCCTGCCTGCTGGCCGGACCCGCCTCCGCTGCGCCCGACCGCGCTGCTCTGGATTTCTTTGAAAAACAGATCCGCCCCATCCTGGCCAACCGCTGCTTCGAGTGCCACAGCAAGACCAAACAAAAGGGCGGCCTGCGCGTCGATCACATCGGCTACCTCACCAACGGAGGCGAGACCGGCCCCGCTCTGGTGCCGGGTCATCCCGAAAAATCTCCGATGCTAGAGGCCGTGCGCTACGCCAATGCCGACTTCCAAATGCCTCCGCCCAACAACGGCGGCAAAATCCCCGACAGCGAGATCGCCCTGCTGGAAAAGTGGATCCAAATGGGTGCCCCCTGGCCGGAGGCCGCCGAGGGCAAGATCGTCGTCACGCCTGGAGGCTTCACCGAGGAGCAGCACGCCTACTGGGCCTTTCAGCCCGTCAAAGACGCCAAGCCACCAAAGGTCCAGGGCGATTGGGCACGCAACGACATCGACCGCTTCGTTCAGGCCCGGCTTGAGGCGCAGCAGCTTCAGCCCGCTCCGGAGGCCGATCGCCACGAACTGGCGCGCCGACTCTATTTTGATCTGCACGGCCTGCCTCCCACCCGCGAGCAGATCGACGCCTTCGTCAACGATCCCGACCCCAAAGCCTACGAAAAACTGGTCGATCAACTGCTGGCCAGCCCCCGCTACGGCGAGCGCTGGGCGCAGCATTGGCTCGACCTCGTGCGCTACGCCGAGAGCGACGGCTACAATGCCGACGGCTATCGCCCCAACGTCTGGCCCTACCGCGACTACGTCATCCGCTCCTTCAACGAGGACAAGCCGTACGATCAGTTCGTCCGCGAGCAGCTCGCCGGAGACGAGATCGCTCCCGATGATCCCGACGTCCTCATCGCCACAGCCTTCCTCCGCCACCCCGTTTATGAGTGGAATCAACGCGACGTCCGCGGCCAGTGGGACATCATCCTCACCGACATGACCGACACCGCCGGGGAGGTCTTTCTCGGCATGAGCGTCGGCTGCGCTCACTGTCACAATCACAAGTTCGACCCCATCCTGCAAAAGGACTACTACCGGCTGCGCGCCTTTTTTGCCCCCGTCAAATGGCGCGACGATCTGGTCCTAGCCACCGCTGAGGAAAAAGCCGACTACGAGGCTCGGCAAACCAAGTGGGAAGCCGCCACCGCCGACATCCGCGCCAAAATGGACGCCCTCACCGGCCCCCTCGTCGAGCCGCGCGTGGAGCGCCTGCTCGCCCGCTTCACCGGCGATCTCCAGGCCATGGTGCGCAAACCGAAAACTGATCGCGAGGCGCTGGAAGATCAATTGGCAGGCCTCACCGAGCGCCAGTTGCAGCATGAACGGCGCACCTTTGACCCGATGAAGAGCCTCAAGTCCGACAAGGACAAAGAGCAATACCGCGCCCTCGAGGCCGAGTTGAAAAAATTCGACGCCATCAAACCCGCTCCTTTGCAGGAAGCCTTCGTCGCCACCGACGCCGGCACCGAGGCCCCCGCCGTCTCCATCAAGACTCGCAAAGGTGAGCAAGAGATCCCCCCCGGATTCCTCTCCATCCTCGACACTCAAGAGCCCCAGATCACCCCCACCGCCACCAGCACTGGCCGCCGCCGTGTCCTCGCCGAATGGATCACTCAGCCCGATCATCCGCTCTCCACCCGCGTCATTGTCAACCGCGTCTGGCAGCATCACTTCGGCCGCGGCATCGTCGCCACCCCGAATGACTTCGGCACCCTCGGTGAGCCCCCCACCCATCCCGAGTTGCTCGATTTCCTCACCCGCCGATTCCTCACCGGAGGCTGGCATCTCAAGCCCCTGCATCGCGACATCCTGCTCTCCGCCAGCTACCGCCAGACCGCCCGCCGCGAGCCCGATGCCACCATCCAGCGCGTCGATCCCGGCAACCAACTGCTTTGGCGCTTCCCACCTCGTCGGCTCGACGCCGAACAGGTGCGTGACGCCCTCCTCGCCGTCAGTGGCGAACTCGACGCCGCCACCGGAGGACCCGCCAGTGAAGGCAGCGGCACCCGCCGCTCCATCTACGTCAAAAAGAAACGCAACAACCCCGACGAACTGCTGCGCGCCCTCGATGCACCCGCAGGTTTCGCCAGCACGCCCGACCGCCAGAGCACCACCACCCCCACTCAGGCGCTGCAATTGATCAACGGAGACTGGCTCCTCGCCCGCGCCCGCCGTCTCGCCACCCAGGTCCAGACCGTCGATGATGCCTGGATCGCCACCCTCGGACGCCCCCCCAGCGCCGAAGAACGCCAAGTCGCCGAGTCCTTCCTCGCCAAACGCCTCGGCGGCCAATCCCTCGCCGACGCCACGCCTCGCGCCGATCAGAGCGGCACCGGCTTCAAAGAAAACACCCCCCACGAGCGCCTCGTCGCCCAGTCCGGCGAGCGCGAGGGCGATGAATTCACCATCGAAGCCATCGCCCGCCTCGACAGCATCGACACCGCTGCCTCCGTCCGCACCCTCGTATCCCGCTGGAGTCTCGGCAAAGACAGCCAAGAGGCCTTTGGCTGGAGCCTCGGCGTCACCGGCGTGAAGTCCCGCTACACCCCGCGCAACCTCATCATCCAAGTCGTCGGAGAGGATGAAAACGCCAACATCGGCTATCAAGTCGTACCGTCCGGCATCCACATCGAGCTCGGCCACCGCTACCACATCATCGCCCGCCTCTCCTGCGTCGGCCGCAACGTCACCTTCACCGTGACGGATCTGGACCAGCCGAAAGCCCAGCCCGAATCCACCGTCATCCCCATGGACATCCGAGCCAAAATCAGCACCGGAGCCTCCCCCCTCGTCATCGGCGGCCTCGGCAAACGCTCCCCCTCCCACCAGTGGGATGGCCAGATCGATGGCGTCCGCCTTTTCCGCGGCCAGCCCGACGCAAAAACCTTCAACGCCGATCCCGAAGCCTGGAACGGCGGCCTCCTCACTTGGCGCGGAGCCGATCCGCTGGCCTCGCAGTTTGCCTGGTCCGGCTCCGACAACCAAACCGTCGAGCCCAATGACCCCCGGCAGCAAGCCCTCAACGACCTCTGCCAAGTCCTCCTCAACACCAACGAGTTCTTCTACCTGCATTGAAGCTGGCCCTCTGAAATCTCACGCCCACCCCCTTTTCCGCCATGCCCTGCCATCGCTACGATCTCCCCCTGTCACGTCGCCACTTCCTCGAAACCGCCGGCAGCGGCTTCGGAGCCGTCGCTCTCGCCGCCCTCCTCGGTGAAGAAGCCGCCGCTGCCCCCGCCACCCTGCCCCACCGCACCGCCCGGGCCAAGAACGTCATCTTCCTCTTCATGGAGGGCGGCCCCAGTCACCTCGATACCTTTGACTACAAGCCGCTGCTCAATCAGCTCGCCGGTCAGTCCCTGCCTGAGTCCTTTAAGCCGCCCATCACCGCCATGGGTGAAACCAACGCCCCCCTCCTCGAGTGCCGCCGCACCTGGAAGCAGCACGGTCAGAGCGGCCTCTGGATCTCTGACTGGTTCTCCCACGTCGCCCAGCATGCCGACGACCTCGCCGTCATCAACTCCTGCGCCTCCAGCGGCATCAACCACGCCGGCGGCGTCTGCTCCATGAACACCGGCTCCGTCTTCGGCGGTCGCCCCTCCCTCGGAGCCTGGGCTTCTTACGGCCTCGGCACGGAGAACCGCAACCTCCCCGCCTTTGTCGTCATCAAAGACAGCGAAGCCACCGTCGTCAACGGCGTCCGCAACTGGGGCAACGGCTTCATGC
>JAGRPD010000473.1 GCA_020439875.1 Verrucomicrobiales bacterium | reverse complement strand
GATCCCACCAATCCGCGAAGTCGGGATAGCTACCCTGCGGCACCTCGGGCTTCACTGCATGGGTTGACACCACAAAATCGTCCAGCACAAAGGACCGAACAAATAAGGCGATCGGAATTGCCAGAATCATCGAGCGGAACACTTTGTGAATCCCTGACTTCGCCGCAGCCGGTTCACGCCAATGTTTCGCGAACTTGAGCATTTGAAAGGTCGGGATCAGCACTGCCGCCAACACAATGCCGACCAACCACCAGGCGTACGCCTCATGTCGGTGCGGCGGGATCCACAGGCCGACCACGCCCGCAGCAAAGATCCAGCACGCGCCTTTGAGCAACTGCTTCCCCGCAAACCCATTGATCGCATACCAACCTTCCTCCGATTCCAACGACTGCCGAAGGCGCGCGCCATACACCAGATTCATCGGCACCTTGCGCAGCACCAGCGGCACAGACAATCCCGCCAGTAGCAATGCAGCACCCACAGCAAAAACGGCTTCCATCGGGAATCCGGCGGCGGGAGTGCCTTCCGGAGCCCTCGCGCTCGACCCAAACTGAGAGGACAACAAAACCGTCAGCACCCCAATCAACACCGCCAGTCCGATCACCATCAACACTCCGCGACGATTCATGGGATTCACAATGGAAGGGGTCTGGTGGCTTCGAGTGCCGACTTCCTCCAGTCGCGTGCGAAATTCCGCCGCCGTCTGATAGCGCATCTCCGGTGCCTTCTCCAACGCGCGCAACACCACCTCGTCCAGCCGCACGTCGATCTGCACCCGACGCGACGGCGGTTCGATCTGATCTTTCGGTGCCTCGCCCGTCAGCAATTCATAGAGCACCGCACCCAGCGAGTAAATGTCAGCACGATGATCCACATGTGACGGATCCCCCGATTGTTCCGGCGCCATGTAGCGCGGCGTGCCCCCCATCAGGGTGGCGACAAGCTGTGCCCCGTCCCACTTTTCTCCGCCCGCCGGATCCGCGCTACCAGCCTGCGCAGCCATCATCTTCGCGATGCCAAAGTCCGCAATCTTGACCCGGCCCTCGCGATCCAGCAGCAGGTTCTCCGGCTTGATGTCGCGATGCACGATGCCCTGCTCATGCGCATACTGCAGTGCCTCGCAGATCGGCGGCACAATCGCCAGCGCCTGCTCCGGCGTGAAGCGGCCCGCCTCCATCGCTTGGCGCAGGTTGACGCCATCGACGTACTCCATCAGCAGGAAGTAGATCGGCTTTTGTTGGGCGGCGGGGGCGCCGCCCGCACCGGCATCCAGCGGCGAGGGCGCCGCTTCCACGACACCGAAGTCATGCACCGTGACGATGTTGGGATGATTCAACCGCGCCAAGGCCCGCGCCTCCTTTTCAAACCGCGCCGCAAACGCCGGATCATCGGCCCGCTCCGGTGCCAGCAGCTTGAGCGCGACCAGCCGGTCCAGCGACTTCTGCCGCGCCTTGAACACCACCCCCATGCCACCGCGCCCGAGTTCCTCGCCGATTTCAAGTTGCGGAAAAAGGGGCGCAAGCTGCTCCACCGAAAACCCCACACCCAGAGCCGCCGCCCCTTCGGCAAACGTCTGTGTCTCCAGCGGTGCCGCCATCAAGCAACGCGGGCAGAGTCCGCCCGGAGCATCCTCCGGCATTGGAGACTGGCAGCGGGGGCAACGTGCGGGAGAAGTGGATTCGGTGTTCATCACCTCGTTACATCAACGTCGGCGCGCCGCCGTTACTGCGCTTCATTGGAAAAGTCGCGCTACCCCCGCGCCAGCACCTCAATGAGGTAGTGAATCTCCGCTTCGACATCGCCCGGGTCCGACACCGTGTGCGCGATTTCCTCGCGAAAAATCTCCCGGAAACGCTTCCTCAGCCGATGCACCGCCACCCGCACCGTGCCCTCCTTCATCCCGAGCTGGCGCGCCGCGGCCTCGCAATCAAACGCGCCGTGACCCGCTGTCAGCGCTGGTTTCAAGGTCGCAAAAAGGCGAGCGTCCGCCTGCTCTTCCTCCAGCCGCTCCAGCGAACACTCCAACAGCGTCAAAGCCCAGCGCCGGTCGAACACCGCCGTCCCGTCCACGAGTGACCCCGGTTCGGCCGCGTAGCGGGTTTCTGCCTCCACCGCATCCAGCGGAATCACCGCCTCAACCCCGCCGCGCTTGAGCCGATGGGCCGCTTTCCACTCGTTGGTGAGGAAGCGTTTCATCGCCGTCATCAGAAAGGTGCGGAACTTTCCCCGTTCGGGATCGACACCGTTTAGCCAATGCTTTTCCAGCAGCCGCAAAAAGAACGACTGCGTCAAATCCTGCGCATCGCTTGCCCCATGGCCGCAGCGCCGCACAAACACATACAGCGGATACCAGTACGCCTCGCAAAGCTGCGCCAGCGCCACGTCCTGCTGGCCGCGCGCCCGCACCACCTGCGTCCACCGGGTGGTGTGGAAAGAGGCCGAATCACGGGAGTCCACCCTTGCATCATAAACACCAAGCCGCGGGTGTTACCGAAATATTTTCATCGGCCGCTCTCCTGTAGGGCGGGGCATCGACCCGCTCTCCTCGCACCTCCTCTGCGGTCACTGCCCGCAGCCACAACTCCGCAGCCACAACTCCGCCGCTTCAACCCGCGCGATTCAACCAGGCTTGGAACATGAGTACGTCCCAGAGGTAAAAGTGCCAGTTGCGGGTGCCACTCAGATGCTCCCGCCATTTTTCTCGGATGGGTGCGGGGTGGAAGTAACCTTCACGCCGGAGGCGTTCCTCGCTGAGGAGATCCTCTGCCCAATCCCGCAGCGGACCTCGCAACCAGGCATCGAGGGGAATGCCAAAACCACGTTTGGGTCGGTCCATCAACGCTCTCGGAACATAACGATCCAGGGTCTGTTTCATCAACCACTTGCCCTGCCCTCCTTGAACCTTCAACGCGGGCGGCAGCGTCCAAGCAAATTCAATCACGTTGGGATCGAGCAACGGAACCCTCGTTTCCAAACTCACGCCCATCGCCGCGCGATCGACCTTGGTGAGGATATCTCCAGGCAGATAGGTTTCCATGTCGAGATGCATCATGCGATGCGTGAAATCTGCGACCTCAGGCCAATCCGAACGATCCGTGATGACGGTGGGTCGATCCTCCCCACCCATGACGATCTGCTCCGGTCGCTTCCAATGCGACATGAGATTGAGGTACAAAGTCTCCAGACCCGGCGCTGCGACGACCTCGGCCAATTTGTGCATCTTGTCCCCGACGGCCACATGCCGAAAGCGGGAGGGCAAAACGGGTCCCGCGAGGCGAGCCAACGTGTTGATGGCAGAGGCCGGCATCGATCGCATCAACGCGGCGGCCACCTGACGTGCAGGCTGTGGCAGGCGCGCGAAGGAGTTCCAAAGTTTGCGACCCACCGCATAACGTTCGTACCCACCGAAAAGTTCGTCGCCGGCGTCGCCACTGAGCGCCACCGTCACATGCTGCCGCGCCATTTTGCAGACCAGATAGGTCGGGATCTGCGAGTAATCCGAAAAGGGCTCGTCGTAGAGATCCGGCAGCAGCGGGATCACATCCAACGCATCCTGACCTGTCACGTACAGCTCGGTGTGATCGGTGCCCAAGTGCGCGGCCACCGCTTTAGCATATCCGGCTTCGTTATACTCCTTTTCGTGAAATCCGATGGTGAAGGTTTTCACCGGCTGAGAACCTCGGGCCTGCATAAGCGCCACGATCAGGGAGGAATCCACGCCCCCAGAGAGAAAGGCTCCCAGAGGTACGTCGGCGATCATGCGTGATTCAACGGCCTCCTGCAGCAACGCATCAAACGCATCAATCGCCTCTCGACTCGTACCATTAAACGGATGTCGAGTTCCCCGTGTGACCACCTGCCGCAGCGACCAGTAGGGCTCTGGGCTAGCCAGGTCCGTGGGTGATCGCAGCGTCAGCAAGGTACCAGGTGGCAACTTGTGCAGACCTTGATAGATGCACCACGGATCGGGAATGTAATTGTAACGCAACAGCGCGGTGAGAGCGCTGCGATCAATCTCTGCCTCAAAACCCGGAAAACCACGCAAGGTTTTCAATTCCGAGCTAAATACAAAGGCATCCCCAGCCTGCCCGTAGTACAACGGCTTCTCACCCAGTCGATCTCGCCCCAGGGTCAGGGTACGTTCTTCGCGATCCCAAACGGCGAAGGCAAACATGCCGTTGAAGCGTTGGGTGGCCGCTTGGATTCCCCACTCCTCAATCGCAGCTAACATCAGCTCGGTGTCTGAGTGACCTTCAAAAGCGTGACCTTTCTCTTCAAGACTAACACGCAGCAGTTTGAAATTATAAATTTCTCCATTAAAAACAATCACGAATCGACCACTCGTACTGCACATCGGCTGGTGACCCGCCGAGGAGAGATCGAGGATCGACAAACGCCGGTGGCCCAGCGCCACACCGCATGCCTCATCCACCCATGCGCCCTCATCATCTGGTCCACGTCGAACCATCGCATCCGTCATCCTTCGCACATCGGTGCGCAACCTCTCCGAGCTGCGCTCGGGTGAAGATGTTAGAAAACCGGAAATTCCACACATGGAGAGTCAATTCTATTTTCGCGCGGAAGCCCGCTACGAGACTGGGGCCAGTACCATGGCCTGAATGAAGCGTTCTTCATAGCGTGGAACCACGGACTCCAATGAAAATTCAGCCACGATGCGCTGCCGACCCACCGATCCGAGGGACTGACGCTGGTCCGTTGTGAGGGAAAGCATTTCCTCCAAAGCGGCTGCCAATCGCCGGGGATCTCGCGGCGGCACGATGCGTCCCGCTTGCCCCAGCACCTGCGCGGTATCTCCCACGTCCGTCGCGACTACGGGGACGCCGCAGGCCATGGCTTCTCCGACGACATTGGGAAATCCCTCGCCAAACGCGGAAGAAGACAAAACGATGTCCAGAGCCGCAGTGAGCTGGGGTAAATCCTGGCGTTCACTGAGAAAATGGATCTGCCCAGCGATACCGGTTTGCCGGGACAAAAAATCACGGAAAACCGGATCGTCATCGGTCATGCCCGTTCCTGCAAACAAGACGTGAACCTCGGGATGATTGCGACAAATCCCCGCGCAGGCCGCCAAGGCGGTGGGATGATCTTTCATCGCTGCATTGCGGCCGATGCGACCGATGAGCACCACCTCCTGCGGCAGCTTCAGCTCGCGGAGCAAAAGGTGCCGCGCCTCGGGGTCCGGCCGGAACAACTCGGTATCGAAGCCATTAGGTACCAGGTCGGTTTTGTCGGCATCAAATCCCAGAGCCTCGTGTTGGCGAGCACTAAGAGCGGAATTGTAGAGGATTCGCTGCGGCCTCCGATTCGATGCATGGGCGAGGCAACGAATCACGAAGGCAGAACCTCGTTTTTCATCCTGCAACCGATAGAGCGACTGCCGGATGTTCCAGACCATGGCCGGGCGATGGCCCATGCGCCTTTGAATCAAGGAGGCGGCGAGGTTTCCGTGATACATCCAGCCAACCAGAAGATCTGGCCGAAATGTCGATGCGTCCTGGCGCAAACGAAGCAGGGCGCGGAGGCTGGGGCGGCCTGAACGCATGCCAAGGTCAATGACGGAGGCTCCCGCCGCTCGCAGCGGAGCGAGGTGTTTGCCTCCTGCAGCAAGAGAGGCGACGCCGCAGGCGTGTCCCCGCCGCACCAGGCCAGTGACCAATTGAGTGAGCATGGTTTCTGCCCCGCCGGATCCGAGTCCAGTCGTGCAAAAATAGAATCGGTGAGGAGTCTTCATGCGTCGGCTGGATGATCCTTCAATTGGTAGATGGCCAGGGTCTTTTCTTCCAATTGGGTGGTGGAGTAATGGGACTGAATGTGTGCTTGGGAGGCCTCTCCGACTGAGCGGCACTCCTCGGGTGTCCAACTCAAAAACTGTCGCAAAGCATCCGCGAGCGCTGCGGGATCCTGGGGAGGGACGAGCAGGCCCACCGAATTCATGAGCTTTCTTGTATCGCCGACATCGGTGGCGATCACCGGCAATGCGGAAGCCATCGCCTCGGCGACGACATTTGGGAATCCCTCGCCGAAGGTCGAAGGCAGCACCACCGCATCCAGGGCCTGATAAACGGGAGGCATGTCGGTGATGGGATCCTGCCAGAGGATGACGTCGCCCAGATTGGCGTCTTTTTCGGCCAGCTCCAACTCCCGGCGATGGGCCATTGTGCCCGTTCCGATAAGAACAACTAGAAGGCGTTGCCTTTCGCTGAAGTTAAGGAGGGCTAAAGCGGCAAACAGATCTCGATGCCCCTTCATCGGATGCAGGCGTCCAATGTGGCCAATGATCCGAAGATCGGGCGCATCTAGACGATTTTTTCGTTGAAGCCAGGTGGTGCGAAGGCTCGATTCCGAATTGGACGCGGTCGGCACCGGAGCGAACCGGGCTGCGTCAATGCCATTGGCAACGACGTGCAACCGGTCGCGGGGATAACCTCGCTCCGCGTACCAATCCCGTCCGGCTTCGGAGTTGGCAATGAGGGCGTGGGCAAAACGACTCAGCCAGCGGGCCGTCCTGGCGGAGGCGCGACCGAGCCAACCCCAATGCGCCGCGTCGCTTTCAGAGTCGCGAATGCCCCAGACGATTTTCACGCCGGGCAGCCAGGGTCGAAGCAAAACCGATAGCGCGTTGGACTCGGTGAGGTAGGCCTGCAAAACCTCGGGTCGCGACGCCACGACAGTTCGGCGCAGGCGAAAGAAGAATCCGATCAGATCCCAACGGCCTTTTTTCTCGACCGCTACCGTGCTGACACCTGCCGCATGAAACTCGCCGAGCAGTGGGCCGGGATAAAAATGGATCACCGTGCAGACAAATCCCCGGCGTACCAAGCCTGTGGCGAGGAGCAGAAGTTGACGCTGAGCACCGCCATATCCGAAGTCCCGAATCAGAAAGGTGATTCGAGAAACGGCTTTGGAGGGCGGAGCAATCATGCCTCGGAGGCCGAAGGGGATTCTGAAACCTCGACCTGAGGGCGAGGCTTGGCCCGATCAGTTGCGCCACCTTTGCGGAGAACGATGGTGAGGAGAGCGAGATCTGCCGGAGTGACGCCTTGGATTCGAGCGGCTTGGCCGAGTGTTGCGGGTCGGACCTCGGCCAGCTTGAGCGCGGCTTCTTTTTTGAGACCTTGAATGGCGGCGTAGTCGAGAGTGAGCGGCAGCGCCTGCTTCTCCATTCGAGCCGTCCTTTCGACCATCAATTCCTGCCGAATCAGGTAGCCTTCGTACTTCAGATCGTTTTGCAGGATCGACCAGATCTCCGGGGAGAATTCCGCGCGGAGAGGATCGGGCAAAGCTGTGAAGTCATTTTCCGGTCGCCGCAGCCATTTTTGCAAACGCATGCCCTCGTGGTTGGTCTGCTCGGCAAATTGGAGCGCCTTGGCCAAGTTTTGACGCTTGGCCTGAGTATGGGCCAGGCGATCCGGTGGGATGAGACCGTGCTCGGCGGCCTTTTCGGTGAGGCGAAGATCGCAATTGTCTTGGCGCAGGAGGAGGCGATACTCGGCGCGACTCGTGAAGAGTCGATAGGGTTCGGTGGTGCCTTTGGTGACCAGATCATC
>JAGRPD010000472.1 GCA_020439875.1 Verrucomicrobiales bacterium | reverse complement strand
TTGTGATCATGACAGCGGGCGCAGGCGATCGAGGTGGCCAGCACCGCCCGCGATAGCGTGTCCAACTGCTCATCCGCCAGATCCGCCGCAAACTGCGCCTTGTTCTGCTCATTCAGCCCCTTCGCCCCGAGAGCAAGAAAACCCGTGGCAATGAGCCGCCTCGCCCGCTCCTCAGCAGACGCAGACGGCAGCAAGTCCCCCGCGATCTGCTCCCGCAAAAACTGATCGTACGGCAGGTCTCGCTGAAAGGCCTCAATGACGTAGTCCCGATAGCGCCAAGCGTGGGGATAGATGATGTTCGACTCCCGCCCGTTGGATTCCGCGAAGCGCACCACGTCCAGCCAGTGGCGGCCCCAGCGCACGCCGAACTCGGGTGATGCCAACAGCCGATCGACCACCTGCGGCAGTTGGTCCAGCTTGAAAGCGGCCACTTCCTCCGGACTCGGCGGCAGACCCGTGAGATCCAAATAAACCCGTCGCAGCAAAGTCCGCGCATCCGCCTCCGGCCCTGGCGAGAGGCCCTGACGCTCCAGCCCCGCCAACCAGAGAGACTCCACACTGGCACCCGCCGCCACCCTCTCCGGCAGGGCGCGGTAGCTCCACCGCACCCCATCGCCACCAGCGTCCGAGCCCGAGATCGCTGACTCCTCGCGCGGATCCACCGCCCCACGCTCGATCCAGCGGCGGAAATCCGCCAGCACACCCTCCGCCAAACGCGGCTTTTTCGGCGGCATCGCCAGGTCGGGATCCGCGTGCAGCATCGCACTCAGCAGCAGGCTCTCCGCCGGCTTCCCCGGCACCACAGCGGGGCCGCTCTCCCCCCCACGCCGCAGGCTAGCGCGGTTATCCACCTGCAGACCACCCTTCGCCTTGCCCGACTCCACCGAGTGGCACTCGTAGCATTGCTCCACCAGCACCGGACGGATGCGAGATTCAAAAAAGGCCGCGTCCTCGGCACGACCCTCCAGCGCGACCACCGCGATCCCGAGAGCAACAGAGAGACGAGAGCTAAGCATGATCGTATCTGGTGGAGAAAAAGGCCGATGAACCGCTCAGAACAGTGAGCTTTCACCCGACCCTACCATATCGCCGCCAACCCGTGGGATTTTTCTCTCACGGCCATGCCCTCACCGCGCCCCCCTCCAGCGCGACGAAGACGCCTCTCCCGCCTTTTCATCCCCAGCCTCTCGCAGGAGGCAAAAGCGGAACGTGAATCGTTGACTCCACCGCAATCCCAGTGAAGAGAGTGTGGCAACTGGGTCTGCCCGATGACCGCGCCTGCCACAGCCTCAAATCCCGCTGCCACGCCGTTCCCCTTCGAACTGGTGAGGGGCGAGTTGGAGCTGGTGGAAGCCGCCATTCGGGAGCAAGCCCACGCCTTTGATCCCGGTGTGGAAGGCTACGTCGAATATGTCTGCGCCACTTCGGGCAAACGCATCCGCCCCGCGCTGAGCCTCCTCGCAGGAGGAGCCACCGGCGGCATCGGAGAAGAGCACCGCCGCCTCTCCGTGATTTTGGAATTGATCCACATCGCCTCCCTCGTGCATGACGACATCATGGACGGAGCCGACGTGCGGCGCGGCCTACCCACCGCCGCCGCCAAGTGGGGAAATTCCCTCTCCGTCCTGCTCGGAGACGCCCTCTTCGCCTACGCCCTGGAGCTGGCCACCGAGTTTGATGACACCGCCGTCTCCCGCCGCATCGCCCGCGCCTCTCGCGATGTCTGCACCGGCGAGATCCTCCAGACGCAGCGTCGTTTTGACCTCAATCTCACCATCGCCGACTACCTGAGGATCATCGAAATGAAGACCGCCGCCCTCTTCGCCGTCGCCGGAGAGCTGGGCGCACGGGTCAATGACCCCAGCGGGGATTCACAGCGCGCCCTCGGCGACTACGG
>JAGRPD010000471.1 GCA_020439875.1 Verrucomicrobiales bacterium | reverse complement strand
CCGTATCATTAAAAAAAAAACGTGATCCTGATCGGTGTCGCAACACCGCCAAACACGGCCTCAGCATGTGCTCGATCGCCGATCTCATCGCCTATCGCAGTCGGGGAGAGTGCCTCATTGAAAAAGTGGAAGAGGTGGACATGCCGACGGACTTTGGCCACTTCCGCCTGCATCTCTTCCGGGGGTTGCTGGATGGCACGCATCACATCGCCCTCGTCAAAGGCCGCATCGATCCAGAAGTCCCCACCCTCGTGCGTGTGCACAGTGAGTGCCTCACGGGAGACATCTTCGCCTCCCGCCGCTGCGACTGCGGCAGCCAGCTGCACACCGCCATGCAGCGCATCGATGAGGAGGGTACAGGCGTCATCGTCTATATGCGTGGTCACGAAGGGCGCGGCATCGGCCTGCATGGCAAGATCAAAGCCTACAAGCTGCAGGAAGAAGGGCTCGACACCGTGGAGGCCAACCTCAAGCTCGGCTACCCGATGGACCTGCGAGACTACGGCATCGGAGCCCAGATCATCTCTCAGCTCGGCGTACGCCAACTGCGCCTCATGACCAATAACCCGCGCAAAGTCGTCGGCCTCGACGGGCACAATCTCGAGATCGTCGAGCAAGTGCCCGTGCGCTCTGAATCCAACGAGCACAACGCCCGCTACTTGGAAACCAAGAAACAGAAAATGGGCCACAGCCTTTAACTCACCCTCCTCCGCTCTCTCCTCTCATGGCAGGCCCCATCCCCACCCGCCCCGCACGTCCCAACCTGGAGCGATTGTCCATCGCCGTGGTCGCATCTCTCTACAACTACGACTTCGTCCAAGGCCTCATCGATGCCGCGCGCGACGAGTGGGACCAGATCGCCCCCAATGCCACCGTCACCGTTTATCGCGTGCCGGGAGCCTTTGAAGTGCCGGTCTGTGCCGAGTTGATCCTGCGCAGCTCCAAGCCCGATGCGGTGGTGGGCTTTGGCGTCATCCTCCGCGGAGCGACCGATCATGCCGATCTCGTCGGAGCCTCCGTCACCGATGCCCTGCAGCGCATGGCCGTGACCCACTGCGTGCCCGTGGTGCATGAAGTTCTGCTTTTGGACAACGAAGAGCAGGCCGAAGAGCGCTGCCTCGGCACCCGCATCAATCGCGGCACGGAGGCAGCCCGAGTCGCCATCAACATGATCAGCCTTTTTAGCACCATGCGCGCGAAATTCAGTGGCGCAGCCGCCCCACAGGCCTGAAAGACTCCACCCCCCGCCCTCGCAAACCAACGCGGATCCAACGCCCATGGGAAAACGAAGAGATGGCCGCCTGGCCGCCGTACAATTTTTGTTCGCCAACGACGTCCAGCAAATCGCGACGGACCCGCCATCGCGTGCCGCCTTTTGGTCCATCCATCAGGCCAAAGGTGTGGCCCGAGATTTTGCGGAAGCCCTCATCGACGGCGTCATTGAACACCGCACTGAGATCGACGAAATCATTGGCCGCCAACTGGAGAATTTCCGTTTTGAAAGGCTCGCCGTCGTGGACCGCAACGTCTTGCGACTCGCCGGATTCGAACTGCTCTACAGCCCGGATCTCCCGACGCCCATCATCATGAACGAAGCCATCGAGGTCGCCAAAATCCTCGGCGGCACCGAGTCCGGCTCCTTCGTCAACGGCGTCTTGGACCGGATGGCCAAAACCCTGCGCCCCCCCGCCTCCACCCCGGCTCCCTAAACCGCCGCCCGAGATCATGGCTGGATTTTTCAAAAACCTCTTCAACCGCTTCAGCAGTCAGCCCGAGATCGACTGGGATGACCTGGAGGCCAGTCTCATCACCGGAGACCTCGGCCCCCGACTCGCGGTGGAAATCACCGACACCTTGAAAAATCGGGGCGGCAAGCTGAAGGCCGACGACGTGGTCAAAGAAGCCCGTGCCCGGGTGCGCGCCAATCTCCCCGGAGCCAGCGCCCCCCTGGCCCCGCAGGCCAACGGCATGCCCACCGTCATTCTCATGGTGGGAGTCAATGGCACCGGCAAGACCACCTCCACCGCCAAGTTGGCGCAGCACCTCACCCAGCAAGGCCACACCGTGCAACTGGCCGCCGCAGACACCTTCCGCGCCGCCGCTGTAGAGCAATTGGAAGCCTGGTCCCAACGTCTCAACATCCCTCTGCTCAAAGGTGCACCCAACGCTGACCCCGCCGCAGTTTGCTTCGACGCCTGGCAAAAGGCCGTGCGCGAAAAGCGGGATTTCCTCATCTGCGACACCGCAGGCCGCCTCCACACCAAGCACAACCTGATGGAGGAACTCAAAAAAATCCGCCGCGTCGTCGGTCGCCAGGATGAGACCGCCCCACATGAAGTGCTGCTCGTCGTCGATGCCACCACCGGATCCAACGCGCTGCAACAAGCGCGGGAATTTCACAAAGCCGTGCCCCTGACCGGACTCATCGTCACCAAACTGGATGGCAGTGGAAAAGGCGGCATTTTGGTGCCGATTTATCGCGAGTTGGAAGTGCCCACGCGCTTTGTCGGCCTCGGAGAAACGGCGGACGCCTTCCGTCCATTTGACCCGGACCAGTTTGTCAACGAACTGCTCTGACGCGCCGTCCCACCCGCTCAGCCCATCCACGGCGGGGAGCCGCTGCCCCCATGAGCACCGCCTCCATCACCCGCCAGACCTTTCGTTGGGAACTGCTGCGCTCCATCCCCAATGGCGCGCTCGACACCCTGGCATCCACCTTTGCCATGATCATCGCCGTGCGCGCCTTCGCCGCCGGAGATGGGGCCAAATCCGTGCTCCTCGCCAGCAACAGCGCCGGCATGATCCTCAGTCTCGCCCTCGTGCCCATCCTCCTCCGCACCGGCGCAGGACTCACCCGCATGGCCACCGGCATCCAGCTGCTCGCCGCCGCCTGCCTCATCGTCGCCAGCCTGTTCCCCCACTCCAGCCTCGCCGTGCTCGGCGGCATGAGCGGCAGTCAGCTCTTCCTCGCTCTCCAGGTGCCCCTGATCACCGCCATCTATCAGGCCAATTACCCCGCTCAACGCCGCGGCCAACTTTTTGCCATCACCAACACCACCCGCGCCGCCGCCGCCATGGCCATGGGTTTCGCGGGCGGCTGGTGGCTCGGTCGTGACGCCGGTCACTACCCCTGGCTGCTGTGGGCCTTTTCCGCCGCCCTCATCCTCTCCGCCCTCAGCACCCTGCGCCTGCCCTACACCCAACCACCCGAAGAAATCACCGCTGGCTCACGCAGCCTCATCGGCGCACTGCGCTGGATCCGCGAAGATCGCACCTTCCGCCGAATGCTCATCTCCTGGATGGTCCTGGGCATGGGAAACCTCATCGCCATGGCCCTGTTTGTCGAGTTTCTCGCCAATCCCAAACACGGCATCGACCTCCCAGAAAAAGACATCGCCTGGATCGTCGGCGTGGTGCCCCTGCTCTTCCGCCTCATCTTCTCCTACCCTTGGGGCATGGTGTTTGATCGCGTGAATTTTTTCATCGTGCGCTCCAGCCTCAATGTCTTTTTCGCCCTCTCCATCTTCATCTTTTTCCATTCTCATCATCCGTGGGGATGGACCGTCGCCATGGCCCTTTTCGGCTTTGCCAACGCCGGCGGTCAGCTGACCTGGAGCCTCTGGGTCACCAAACTCGCCCCTCCTCATGCCGTGGCCGAATACATGGCCGTCCACACCTTCCTCACCGGCCTGCGCGGCGTCATCGCACCCTCCCTCGGCTTTCTCATGATCCAGCACATGAGCTTTGAGACGCTCTCCATCGTCTGCGTCACCGCCATCCTCGCCGCCAGCGGTTTCATCCTGGTCCCCCCATTGGGCAGCTTCTCCGCTGACACCACCTCACGCTGATCCACATCGGCTCAGACCCGGATGAAAATCCTGCGCCGATACAAAAAGCGCGCCAGTAGAATCACCAGCAGCAGCGCCACACAAGCCGTCACCACCCCGCCTGCACCCGGTGCGATGAAGCGATCCACCCACCGCTCCACATCGCCTCCGGTGAACCAGCTCGCCACGTCCGTAAACCGTACCACCCGCGCTGCCAGATAGATCACCAGTGCATTGGCACCGATCCATACAAACGGCTGGCACCAACGTCGCCAGCCCCACACCTCGATCACCCCATAAAACAGCGCCAACATCCACGCGCTCAGACCCGCCGCCACTAGGATGAAGGAAGAAGTCCAAATGCGTTTGATGATCGGCAGCTCCCAGCTCCATAGCAGACCCAACGCCACACTAGCAGCTCCCGCCACCACGAGCACTGCCACCTTTCGCTTCGGTAAGATGGACTCATCCTTCAGCATGCGTCCCGCCAAGATCCCCAATAAGCTCAGCGCAATCGCCGGTAGCGTACTGAGCAGCCCCTCATTGATGTAATACCGCTGCGCCTTCTTGCCCGGAAGATAACGAAAGTCCAGGTAGTTGGTCAAATTCCGCCCCTCTTCATACACCCCACTCACTCGACTCTCAACCGTCGCCGAAATCGCCGCAGGATCCTCCGATCCCGCCACCAGCGCCGCCGCCTTCACAGTCTCCTCATCCAGTTTCAAATCTGGAAACGGCACCCAAGCTAACAAAGCTGCGTAACCCAACAAAAGCGCCGCCACCACCAACATGATCCCTCGCGCGCGCCGCACCCACAGGTAAATCAGCGAGGCAAAAACATAACAAGCCGCAATTCGCTGCAAGACCCCACCCATTTGAACTTCAGGCCAGGGCTTTGCCACCCCACCGTAATACAACACCCCCAACAAAAACAACCAAAGCCCCCGCCGCAGCACGCGACCCACCAAAGCCCCCGCACCCGCAGATGCGCGCGCCTTATCCAGCGACAGTGAGATCGACACTCCGACGATGAACAAAAACAGCGGGAAAATCAGATCGTAAAAGCGAAACCCCTGCCACGGCGCGTGCGTCAGTTGCTCGGTCAAAAATTCCGTGACCCCGCCTCCCTGCACCTTGTCCAGCGCCTTCACCACCGCACCCGCCCCCACGATCCACAGCATGTCAAACCCCCGCAGCGCATCCACGGCGAGCAAGCGCCCACCTGGGGCCTCACGAGACGAAGGCAGCTCAGCCATGGGTCACTTCGCTTCCAGATCCTGCCACGGACGCTTCAGCTGCTTCAGCTTCCCATTCTCATCCACCACATTCCCCCCGAAGTACTCAAACGCATCCCAGCCATCGTAACCCGCATCCACCCGAGGATCACCCGTGTCTTTCATCCACTGCTCCACCCGCCCGCGCAGTTGCTTCCGCGCCTCCGCATAGGCCGCGTCTCCCGCCACATTCTTGAGCTGGTGAGGATCCGTCCGCAAATCGTACAATTCCTCCGCCGGACGCTTCGCAAAGCTCAGGTCATAAAACGGCCGCATCGCCGGTTCATCCCGATGCTGCAAGATGTACTCTTTGACCCAGGAGCGATCCACATCTCCATAGTCATCCACCGACATCCAAGCCGTCGGATCCCCGGCGGGCCAGCGATCTGGACGCAGATTCCACAGGTACAAAAACTCCGCCGTGCGAATGCCACGAATCGGATAACTCAGATTGTTCCGCCGCACATTCGCGTGCCGCTCCCGCTCGATGAAGACGTGATCCCGCACCACCGCTGAGGGCTGTCCCTTCATCACATCCACAAAACTCCGCCCCGTCATTTCCTCCGGCACCGGCACTCCCGCCAGCTCCAGGAAGGTCGGAGCCAGATCTGTGAGGCAAACGAAATCCGCCACCCGACGCCCCGCCTGCAGGTGATTCCCCCAGCGCACCGCCATCGGGATTCGCATGCCGGTGTCATAACAATTCGCCAATCCCCGAGGCATTTGCCAGCCATTGTCACTGGTGTAAATCACCGCCGTTTCATCCAGCAGACCGTCTTTTTCGAGACGCTCAATGGCCTCTCCAAATTGGGCATCCTGACGCTGCACCCCGCCGTAGTAGGCCAGCATCGATTCTCTGCTGGCCTGATTGTCCGGCAGCTCCGGCGGTACCACCACCGAGTCTGGATCCATACCCGCCCAGCCTTCCGGACCATACTTCCAGCGCCCCAGCGCCACGTCCGTATTCCCATGCCAAAAAAAGAACGGTTTGGCCGGATCCCGCTGGGCCATGAATTCTTCAAAACTCTTGTACTCCTTGCCCACCGGATTTTGCTTCCAGCCATATTCGAGATAGCGCCCAGGAGACCAGCCTTTGCCAGTGAATCCCACCTCGTAACCCGCCGCTTCCAGCATCTCGGTGAAGACAGGGAATTTGTCGATCTTGCTCCAAAGACTCGCCGCCTCCCGCAGCTGATGCGCAGCACGCCCCGTGAGCAGGCTGGAACGCGTCGGTGAGCAGGAAGGCACCGGACAAAAGGCCTGATCAAACAGCACCCCCTGCTGCGACATCCGATCAAACACCGGCGTCTTTACCGTCGCATCTCCCAGGATCGAAGCGTGCGGCCACGCCCAGTTGTCTCCGATCGCCAGCAAAATGTTGGGCCGCTCATCCGCCGCAGCCGCAGCGGTTTGAGACATCAAGACAACAGCGAGCGAACCCGAGAGGAGCAGTTTTTTCATCATCACAACTCCCCCCTCAACGCCCCCAAGGGGCTCCTTCTAGCTGGAGGATTGCCGCATCAGCTCCCGCACGTACTTGCCCAGCATGTCAAACTCCACGTTCATCCGCCGCCCGATCTCCATCCCCCGGAGGTGCGTCCGCTCCAGCGTGTGCGGGATGATCCAGCACACCACCCGGCCATTCCCCACCTCCGCCGCAGTGAGCGAGATGCCATCCAGACAGATCGATCCTTTGGCCAGCACCACCGCATCTTCCACGCCGGAGAGATCTACCTCGAGTCGGTGATCCTGCCCCACCGCGCTCCAATCCGTCACCCGCACCGTCGCATCGACGTGGCCTTGCACAAAATGGCCCCCAAAGCGATCCCCCACCCCCATCGCCCGCTCCAAATTCACCAAGCTCCCCACTCCCAGATCCCCCAAGCTGGTGACACGCAGCGTCTGCGCCAACAGATCAAAACTCACGCGGCACCCAGCCTCCACTCCCGTCACCGTCAGGCAGCATCCATTCACCGCCACACTCTCCCCGAGCGCCAACTCGCCCGCAAAATCCGCCGGCGTCTCCAGCTCCAAACGCGCACTCTCGCCCCGTGTCTCCAGACGGAGCACACTCCCGGTTGTCTCAATCAAGCCTGTGAACATAACATCGTATCAATCGTGCATCAGCGCGCTTTTGACCAGCATCAGCAGCAAAATGGCCACCACGGTCGGCACCAAAGCTCCCATCACCAACTTCGCTGGTGAAATCCCGCCCTTGAAATGCCGCTGCAAAATGGATTGTCCCGCCGGGTTGGGCGCGTTGGCGATCACCGTGAGCCCGCCTCCAGCCACCGCGCCAGCCACCACCATGTACTTTGCATAGTCTGACAGACCCGGCGCTTGGGAGGCCAGGTAGGTGATCGCCGCATTGTCATTGAAGGCCGTCAATCCCGCCGATCCAATCAACAACGCCACTGGATGCAACCCACTCGTCAGCAGCGGCTCGATCCACCACCCCTGACAGCCTCCATGAATCACCAACGCCGCCAAAAAGAAACCCACCAAAATCGGAGACCGCATGTTGATCGCATTTTGGTGATGACCCGTCGCCTGAACAAAGGCGATGAAAAACAGGAATCCACCAATGAACAACGGCGGGTAATGATTGGTGAAAACCGTCCACCCCAGCATGATCAAATGCACCGCCGTCACAAACCACGGCACCGGATCATCTCGCTCCACCCAGAGCGGAGCCTTGCCTTCCAGCTCTGGGTGCGCCTTCCGTTCCAGCGCCGCCAGCTCCCCCCGAAACACCACAAAATATAAAACATTGCTCAGCAAGATCGCCATCGCGCACTTGATGCCGATGTTCATCAGCACCGTGGAGGAACTCCAGTCCCAAGTGTTTGCGACCATCAGAATCGGCGGGGCCGCAAAGTTCGTCAGCGTCCCCCCGATGGAGATGTTCACGAACAACAGGCCCAACGTTCCATAGGCCAGCTTCTCCGATGGTTCCAAACGGTAGAGCTTCCGCCGCAGGATCATCGCCGCGATCGTCATCGCCGCCGGCTCCGTGATGAAAGAGCCCAGCACCGGAGCCAGCGTCATCACAGACAGCCACCAGGCCCCCACCGTCCCCCCCATCACACCCGCCACCTTGGCCATGCCCTTTTCTGCAAAAAGCAGCACCGGTCGAGACGCCGCGATGGCCATGATCACCACCACAAACAGCGGCTCCGTGAAATTCACATCATGCCCCACATAGGCCTTCACGTCATCCCAGCTGTAAAAATACCAACCTGCCGCCATCAGCGCCAACACCCAGATGCCGAAGATCGCCTCCACCTCACCGAGGAAGTGGTAAATCGTCGCTTTGAACGACACATCATCTTCCGCGTTTTCATGCGGCTTGTGTTTGGCCGCCCGCTCCTCACGCATCATCCACGCGTGATGCGCCTCCTCGGCCTCGTGAGCTTTTTTCCGAAACCATCCCGCCGCAAAAGTGTGCAAAACCGCCAACACAAAGATCACTGTCGCCGCCACATTGAAAGGATCCCGTGCCGCGCGCAGACGGATCTTTTCCCACGTCCCGAGATCGGTCCCCGCTTCATACTCCGCCAGCGGAATCGGAAAATGCGCCACCTGACTGGAAGTCGCATACGGAGCCGCCACCGCCTCATGCCCAGCCCCCGCCGCCACCACGTTCCCCGTCGCCAGCGGCAAAGCCCAGACCATGAAAATCCAACGAAACACAAATCGAACCATCGCCCCACAGTGCCCGGATCCTGCGGCAGCGCAACCCTCAGCCCGCCGATGACTCCGCCGACGATGTTTGCCCCTTATACAACCAAGCAAATTGAACCAACACCACCGCCACCACCACCGCCAGTCCCCCCCAAAAAAGACGCCAGTCCGCCTCCCCGGCCCCAGGCTGGGAACAATGCGCAAACCACAGGCCACTCAACAAGTATCCCGATGTATTGCCCACCCCGCTGGTCAGCATCGTCAGCAGCGCCTGCGCGCGCCCCCGCCAGCGCCGCTCGATCCGCTCCTCCAGATAAATTTGCGTGGTGATGAAAAACAACGTGTAAGCCAGCCCATGCACCAAAATCCCCACCACCACCCAGCCCGCTCCCCCAACGGCAAACACCACGTACCTCAGCAGTCCGAAACCGATGCCGGACAAAAACACCCACTTCAGCCGAAACCGCACCATCAAGCGCGCCAGCCCCAGCATCGTTAGAATCTCCGTGATCTGGCCCAGACTCAGCACTGCCGCCTGCCCCGGCACGCCGAGCGCCCGCAAATGCATCACGCAATACGGGTAAAACGCCGCCAGCGGAATCGTGTAGAGCGCCGCCGTGATGAACACCATGCGGTGATTGCGATCTCCCAGCAGCCGCACCGCATCCAGCCCCATCACCTCCCTCCAGCTGCGCCGCTCCACCTGATCTGGCGGACGCGTTCGCGGCAGCGTCCACGACCACACCGCCGCCACCAACCAAAACCCCGCCGCAGCATAGCCGCTGATCACGCTCGCATCCGAATGCAGCACCCAGCTCACCATCCAGCCGCCCGCCATCCAACCCACCGTCGCCCAGGCACGCACCGGGCCAAACTGCCGCCCCGGCTGCTCCAAGTGAGAGAGCACAATGGTCGTGCTCAGACTCCAAATCGGGCTCGACACCAGCGCCAGCACCACCGCCCAACTCAAAATCGCCACCGTCCCTCCCCCCGTCTCGATCACTCGGCACAAGCCCACCAGCACCCCCGCCGTCGCCACACACATCCAGCCCATCAGCACCGTCGGCGTCACCCGCTGATCCGCCATCGCACCCACCACCAGGGGTGAAATGAACGTCGTCATCGCACTCGCCGCCAGCATCCACGGCAGCAGATTTTCCCGCCCATAGGCCGCCATGATGTTCCCCATGGGCACGATCCACATCCCCAGTGGCATCGCCACCAAGAAGAAAAATGCAGACAAACGGACGCGCAGGGGATCGGGTGCCAAAGACACACTTCCAACAGGAAATCATCGCCCACCGAAATCAATCTCAACGCATACAAAAACACAGGCTCTAAAATCCGACTGGTTCCATCCCCTCCTCCCCCTTATCGTCATCCCGTGCCCTCCCCACCCTCACCCTCAACGGCATCCCGCACGCACCCTCTCACCAGCCACGATCAGCTGAGCCTCTTTGCCCAAACCTGGACTCCCACCCCACCCAGCCACCGCCACGTCGTCATCGTCCATGGGGTGGGCGAGCACTCCGACCGCTACTCCCACACCGTCGCAGCCCTCACCGCCGCCCGTTACCACGTCCACAGCTGGGATCAGCGCGGTCATGGCCGCTCCGGCGGCCTGCCCGGTCACGTCCCCGCTTGGCGAGATTACCGCCGAGACCTGCAAACACTCCTCGCCACCCTCCCCTCCAACGAGCCCGTCTTTCTCCTCGGTCACAGCATGGGATCCCTCGTCGTTTTGGACACCCTGATTTACGGTGAAGCTCATCCCACCGGCGTCATCATCAGCGGCGTCCCCGTGCAACCCGCCGGCGTGGCCAAACCTCACCTCGTCCTCATCAGCCGCCTCCTCTCCCGCCTCTGGCCCACCTTCCCCTTCCGCCTGCCCCTCCACCCCGAAGACCTCACCACAGAAGCCCAATCTCACAGCGAACTGCGCCGCGATCCCATGGCCCGCCATCGCGTCACCGTGCGCTGGGGCAGTGAGGCGCTTCAAGCCGTCTCCCGCCTCCGGCTTCAGGCTCAAAAAATCACCTCCCCTCTCCTCGTCCTCCACGGCGGGCAGGATCCCGTCAACCTGCCCGATGGCGGGCGCTGGCTCTATGAAAACGTCCGCAGCACCGACAAAACCCTGCGCATCTACCCCGACAGTCGGCATGAACCTCACAACGACATCGAACGGGATCAAGTCCTCGCCGACCTCATCGCCTGGCTGGATCAGCATGCGGAGATTTCCGTCCCCAGCTTGACTTGAGCCCCATCCCCACCTCCCCCTTTTTCCCCATGCGCTACTGGCTGCTCAAATCCGAACCCGACGTCTTTGGCTTTGCCGATCTCAAAAAACGTCCCCACCAGACCGAGCCCTGGAATGGCATCCGCAACTACCAAGCCCGCAACTTCATGCGGGACGAGATGCAAGTGGGCGACCTCGGCCTCTTCTATCACTCCAACGCCACCCCACCCGGCATCGCGGGCATCATCCGCATCTCTCGCGCCGCCTATCCGGACGATCTCCAGTTTGATCCCCAGTCCGATTACTACGACCCCAAATCCAGCCCGGAAAATCCCCGCTGGCTCATGGTCGATGTCACCCTCGAAGCCGAATTTTCCAGTTTCATCACCCTGGAACAAATGCGCGCCGACCCACGTCTGGCAGACCTCCTCATCCTCCGCCGCGGCAATCGCCTCTCCATCACCCCCGTCGCAGCGCGCGACTTCAAATACCTCTGCAAACTCGGCGGCTTAAAAAACCGCTGATTTCTCACCGCACCCTTCATGAGGGAGGCAGCACCGCGCCGCCTCCCTCACCGAGGAATGAATTACTCCAAGGGCCGGATCCAGATATTGCGCACCTGGATCGGCGGATTGTTTTTGTGATCCTGCAGCCGGATCGGAGCTTTCGCGGGGAACACGCCTTCGTAGTTCGTCGTCTTTTTATGCTGAGTCGGCCCCATGATCTCGGTGTGAACTTGCACGCAGACACCGTTCACAAACGTCGTCACAAAGGCTGGTTTCACCACCTTGCCTTCCTTGTCCAGCTCAGGAGCCGTGAACACGATGTCATAGGCCTGCCACTGACCCGGTGGACGCACCGCATTCACCAGCGGCGGCGTCTGCCCGTAAATGCAACCCGTCATGCCATCGGCATAGGTGGGATTGTTGTGAGTATCCAGCATTTGGCACTCGTAGCGATCCATGAAAAACACCCCGCCATTGCCCTTCTTTTGGGAGTTTCCTTCCGTCTTCGGATCACTCATCCATTCGATGTGAAACTGGCAGGAAGCAAACTCCTGCTTCGTCCAGCAATCGCCACCCGTGACGTGCAGCGTGCCATCCTTCAGCTCCCATGGGCAGGGTTTGACCTCGCCCGTGTCTTTATCCTTCGTGTAAAAAGCCTCACTGCTCTTGCCATCGAACAGCACAATCGCATCCGCCGGAGCATCCCCCAGCTTCGCCCCCGGCATCACCCGAGGCGGATGCGGACGGTCGATGTCGTGCACCTTCCACTTCGTACCCGGGATCACGGGTGTGTCGGAATAGCCCGTCGGGAAAATCTTGGGTTCACCGGGTTTGGCGGCGTTTTTTTGCTCGGCGGCAGTTGCACCACCGACCACGGCAGTTGCGCTGAGGGCTGCTAGAAACAAGGCGATTCGATTCATGGATTTGCGTTAAAGCTTGGCCTCCAGCAAACGGCCCAAGCGGATCCGTATTTCAGCGCAAATTCCACAAAAACACGCCCGCTCCTCTGCCCCACCAAGGCGAAGGCCCGGTCCTGAATCAGGAACCGGGCCTTCATTGGTTGCGGGGGCAGGATTTGAACCTACGACCTTCAGGTTATGAGCCCCAAGAAGGGCAAAACCGAATAATCAAGAAAACCAGCGACTTACGATGCAAGCCTTTGTTCTGGCGTGGTTTTCGCCCTCGCGAACATCAGCATTCGCACAGATTCACACGCAAGAC
>JAGRPD010000470.1 GCA_020439875.1 Verrucomicrobiales bacterium | reverse complement strand
CGCAGCTCACCATCACCGGGGCCGGGAAGGTCGGCAACGACTTCACCTGCTCGGTGATGGGCTACAGCGGTCACAGCTATCAACTTCAGACCAACGACTCCCTCACCGGCACCTGGACAAACCTGGGTGCTCCGGTAGCAGGCACAGGCATCACCATTGATTGGACCGTGACCAACGGCGGGATCGGCGACCGGAGATTCTACCGTGTGGTGGTGACACCGTGAGTCCCGCCGCCGGGGTGCCGATTTTTGGAGTGGATGTGCTGAATACCGCCTTGAGAGAAAGCGGCAAGTGACGCATGAAAGTCATGCCGGTGGGCCGCGCGACGCCCGTGCATGAATGGAAGCGCCCGATTGAATGATGTGAACCGATGAAAAAGCCCCGCAATGTGCTTGTCGCCCTCGGCTGGTATGATCACCGTCTTCTCCAGGGCATCGCCACGTATGCCGCTGAGCAGCGCTGGCATCTGGCGGCTCACAGCATCATCCACGAAAAGGTCATTCCCTGGGGGTGGAGCGGAGACGGGGTGCTGGCCTGGTTGGCGGCAGGCGATGATCTCGCCCAGTTCGTGCTGTCGGTGAAGAAGCCGACGGTGGATTTCTCCCTGCGTCGGCCGCATTTGCCGTTTGCCCATGTTGTGCAGGAGCATGCAAGGACGGGCCAGCTCGTGGCCGAGCACTTCTTGGAGCGCGGACTGAAGCGTTTTTGCTTCTACAGCGATTCGGAGAACTGGTCCCAGGTGGAGCGCGGAGACGCGTTCGCGCGCACGCTGGCCAAGAGCGGCTATGAGTGCGAGTGGTTGCGCTGGCATCAGCAGGATGCGGCGGGAGCGGGGCAGAGCGAGTGGTTGCGCCGCCGCGCGTGGTTGCTGGCGCATCTGAAGGCTGCGCCAAAGCCCCTGGCGGTGTTTGCAGCCAATGGCACGCTGGCTGTGGAGGTGCGTGAGCTGTGCGAGTCTGCCAGCATTCATGTGCCCACGCGGGTGGCCATCGTGGGCATTGACGACTACCTGCTGTCCGTGGGAGCCACGAACACAACCATCTCAGGTGTGGACACGAATCTGGAGCGCCAGGGCTATGAGGGCGCGGCGCTGCTGGACCGCATGATGAGCGGTGAAAAGATGCCCGCCAAGCCCGTGCGCATCGCGCCGGCTGGCGTCATCACACGCATGAGCAGCGATGTGCTGGCCGTGGAGCACGAGGGCGTGGTGCGGGCGCTGCATTTCATTGCGGAACACTACGCCGAGCCGATCGGCGTGGGCGACGTGGCGCGCGCGGCGCACATGTCGCTGCGCGGACTGCATCAGGCCTTCTGCGAGCATGTGGGCACCACGCCCGGGGAAAGGATACGCGACACACGCATCGAGGCGGCGAAGCGGCTGCTCGCAAGCACCAATGACAAGATCGAAAACATCTCCCAACGCTGCGGTTACTCCAGCATGAACACCTTCTTTGCCGCCTTCCGCACCGCCACCGGCACCACACCGGACAGCCATCGCAAGACGGCCCGCCTCGCCCGGTGAATTTCCTTCCATCATCAGCCAATCATGAGTTCCACAGCCTTCATCCACGACGACTTCCTTCTTTCCACTGCCACTGCTCGCCGTCTTTATCACGAGCATGCGGCCGCGCAGGGCATCATTGACTACCACTGCCATCTGCCGCCGCAGGATCTCGCGGCGAACCGGCAGTTTACCAATCTCTTTGAAATCTGGCTGGAGGGGGATCACTACAAATGGCGTGCCATGCGGGCCAACGGCGTCTCGGAGCGCTACTGCACCGGCGATGCCTCGCCTGCGGAGAAATTCAAGGCGTGGGCTGCCGCCGTGCCGCACACCCTGGGCAATCCGCTTTACCACTGGACGCACCTCGAACTCGCCCGCTACTTCGGGATCACTGAACTGCTGGATGCGGACAGCGCCGAGCGCATCTGGCACACCGCCAACGAGCAGCTGGCCACGCCGCAGCTCAGCACGCAGGGCATTCTCAAGAAATTCGGTGTCGAAACCGTCTGCACCACGGACGATCCCGCCGACGATCTGGCGCATCACATTGCCCTGTCGCAAAGCGATCTGGGCACGAAGATCCTGCCCACCTTCCGCCCCGATGCCGCGCTGGCCGTGCATCGCACCGATTTCTTCAATGCCTGGCTTGATCGTTTGCAGGCCGCCAGCGGCATGGAAATCCGCGCGTTGGATGATTTGCTGGCCGCGCTGAACCAGCGTGCCGACTTCTTCCACGCACAGGGTTGTCGCTTGTCCGATCATGGTCTCGATTTCTGCCCGGCCACGGCCTGCGGCGAAGGTGAAGCCGCTGCCATTTTTGCCAAAGCGCGCGCCGCGCAGCCCGTGGACAGCGAGGAGCAGACGCGTTACGCCTCGTTCATCATGCTCTTCCTCGGGCGGCTTTACGCCGAGCGCGGCTGGACCATGCAGTTGCACCTCGGAGCCCTACGCAACAACAACACGCGCCTCTTCCGCACTCTCGGTCCCGACAAAGGCTTCGACTCCATCGGTGACTTCCCGCAGGCCGTCACGCTGGCCCGCTTCCTCGACACACTCGACACCGAGGACAAGCTCCCGCGCACAATCCTCTACAACCTCAACCCCGCCGACAACTACGTCTTTGCCACGATGATCGGCAACTTCCAGGACGGCACCCTGGCGGGAAAAGTGCAGTTCGGCAGCGGCTGGTGGTTCCTCGATCAAAAGGAGGCGATGGAATGGCAAATGAAGGCCCTGGCCAACCTGGGGCTGCTCTCGCGCTTCGTGGGCATGGTCACCGACTCGCGGTCGTTCATGAGCTATCCACGTCACGAGTACTTCCGGCGCACGCTGTGCAATCTGCTCGGCCAACAGATCGAAGCGGGCGAGATCCCCGCCGACCTCGATCTTGTGGGTGGCATGGTGCGCGGCATCTGCCATGACAACGCCCAATCGTACTTTGGATTCCCGGCATGAGCTGTCTCGGTTCTTTTTTCAGATACACCGCAATCTGCTTCGCGCTCACCGGCGCGGCATTCGCCCAGTCAGGCCAAAAGCCATCGCGAGATGCTGACCGCTTCGTTGTCGCTGCGGATGGCACCGGCGACTTCACGTCCGTGCAGTCTGCCATCACCCATGCGCGCGAGCACCGGGAGCAGCCGGTGGAGATCCTGATCAAAAAAGGCCGCTACGAAGAGCAGGTGCGCATCGGACGAGAGCGCCCCCACATTCATCTCAAAGGAGAGGATCGGGACCAATGCGTCATCGCCTTCACCAGCAATGACAAACTGAACCCGGACTGGGCGCGCCGTGCGGTGCTGGCCATCGAGGCTGATGACTCGGTGATCGAGAATCTAACAGTTCAAAACACCACGCCCTACCAGGGATCCCAGGCGGAGGCCGTGTATGTGAATGCGGACCGCTGCATCCTGCGCGGCTCGCGTTTCCTCAGCTTTCAGGACACGCTCAATCTGAGTGGTCGCGTGTACGTGACGGATTGTTATGTCGAAGGCGACGTGGACTACGTCTGGGGCTATGGCGCGGCTGTGTTTGAACGATGCGAACTGCGCACGATGCACGATGGCTATCTTGTTCAGGCACGAAACAGCAAGGATCGGACGGGTTATGTCTTCATCGATTGCAAGCTGACCGCCGCGCCTGAGACCACGAAGTTCTACCTCGCACGCATCGAGTCAGCGCGATTCCCGTTCTCGCAAGCGTGCTTCATCCGCTGCTCCATGCCCCCACAAGTGCGGCCCGAGGCATGGCAGATCACGGGCGACCTGGTTGATACACTTCGCTTTCAGGAATACGGCACCACGGATCTGCAGGGCGCGGCGCTGGACCTCAGTCAGCGTCACGGCGGAAAGATCCTCTCGACGGACGAGGTCGCTCCGTTTACGCCGATCAAAATCCTAGGAGGGAAAGACGGCTGGACCCCCGCCCCTTAATGGTCGCTGAAATTCCAGCGTCTCAACAAACGAGGCGCGGAGAGTGATGAAGGCTGCGGCAGCGCATTGGATTGAAGTACAAAAGCGGTTTTCTGGAATCCTCCCGTCTTGGCCTGAAAAACGGAATCCCGCATGATGCAGATGCTCCCGCGACCCAAGTGAAAGCTCAATTCAGTTGGTCTTCCTACTCTCGTGATTTTGGGATGGATGGGATGCTTTCTTGTTTGCCTGCGAGGGGATTCGCTTGCAGGCTTGGGGCTTGCATGACTGTTGATCTCATCTCTTTGGGCGAAGTGTTGCTGCGGTTGGATCCCGGGGAGGGGCGCATCCGGACGTCCCGTCGTTT
>JAGRPD010000469.1 GCA_020439875.1 Verrucomicrobiales bacterium | reverse complement strand
GCAGCGGGTGTGAGGCCTTGTTTCGTCGCGGCTCCGAAGGCGAAGGGACCATTGAGCGACAAACTGGCCGTCGCTGAGGAAATCCATTTCAGAGCGACCCGGCGGTCCATGCGTGCAGGGGTGGGGGTGGCGTTCATCACAGGTTGCCTTTCTTGAGTTCGTCCATCAGGTGGTCCGCCGTTCGCCACGCCAGCGCGAGGATGGTGAGCGTCGGGTTTTTGTCGGCGGTGCCGGGAAAGGTCGCGCCGTCGGCGACGATGACGTTCGGCACTTCCCAGGTTTGGCACCACTCGTTGGTGACGGATTTCGCGGGATCCCTTCCCATGACCGCGCCGCCGACTTCGTGAATGATCGACCCACCATCCTTCACGATCTTGAGTGGATCCTTGGTTTCGGGTTTGCGCGAGAGGCGGCCGCCCATCGATTCCAGGATCGCGCCGATGGTCTCCTGCTGATGCGCCACCTGCTTGAGTTCGTCGTCAGAAAACTTCCAGTGAAAGCGCAGCACGGGAATGCCCCACTGGTCCTTCACTTTGGGATCGAGTTCGGAATAGCAATCGTCGTTGGCCGCCATCGCGCCTTGCGCGCTGATGCCCTGCACCGATCCGTAATAACGCCGCGCGTCCTCCTTCAGGTCCTTGCCAAAGGCGATGCCTTCGCGATCGCTCAGCTTGTCGAACTTGGTTGCGGAACCCATGCTTGGCAGGCTGCTGCCGCCGCCGATCATGAGCTTGTAACCGCCGGTGAAACCGAGCTGTCCGGCGACGAGTTCCTTCGTCTTTTGAAACGGCAGGTAAGCCTGCTGGCCGACGGTGCCATCGCTGTTGTGCGGCGGCAGGTTTTCAAAGGCCGGCACCTGCGCGCTGACGCTGCTGGCCACGGAGTCGGTGATGTATTTGCCGACGAGACCGTTGCCATTGCCGATGCCGTCGGGGAAGCGGTTGGATTTGGAGTTCAGCAAAAGCCGCACCGATTCCTGGGAGCTTCCCGCCAGCACCACCACGCGGCCTTTCACCATGTGCTCCTTGCTGTCCACTTTGTCGATGAAGGCCACGCCGGTGGCTTTGCCCGCGTCGTTCACCGTCACCTCGCGCGCCATGGCGTTTGGCAGGATGTCGAGGTTGCCGGTTTTTAAAGCCGGTCGCAGAAGTACGGTGTTGGAATCAAACGCCGCGCCGACTGAGCAGCCGCGATGACAATCGGTCGCGAACAGGCAGCGCGCGCGCATGCGCATGTTCTCGGCCAACAGTTTTTGCGCCTTTGGATTGTGCGGGTGAAGCTCCTTCGGAATGCGCTCCGCATCCTGCATCTGCGTCAGGATCGCGCGATGCACCGGCACCACGTCGAGCCCGAGATGCTTCTTGGCAAACTTGCGGGTGTAGAGCTCGTTGGCTCGGAATTTCGGCGGCGGCAGCAGCACGCCGGGGGAGGAGTCGGGCGAGTTCTCGATGCCTTCGTTCGCGCCGAAGATGCCGGCCAGCATTTCGGCCTTGTCGTAAAAGGGTGCCAGCTCGGCATACGAGATGGGCCAATCGAGGCCGACGCCGAACAGCGAGCGCGTTTGGAAATCGAGCGGCCCGTTGCGCAGTGACACACGGCCCCAGTGATTGGTGCGCCCGCCCGACATGCGCTGCCGCCACCAGGCAAACTCGCGCTTCTCCGCCTTCGATGCGTTGGTGTACGGCTCGCCCGGAATGTCCCAGCCCGAGGCGACCGAGGAATCATAAAACCCGTACTGCTTGTCCGGCGTTTTTTCCCCGCGCAGCGGTGCCATGTTGGGTGTTTGAAACATCGCCACCTCTCGCGTCGGATCAAACATGCGGCCGGCTTCGAGGACCAAGACCTTCACGCCCTCCATCGCCAGCAAATAAGCCACCTGACCACCCGCCGCCCCCGATCCAACGATGACAACATCATAATCGGACTGGGCTTCAGAGGGTGAGATGACAGGCATGGTGCCTCTTTCAACGAAGCCGAATGGTCGCGTCCTTCCAAGGACTGCGTCACAGTCGTCCGCGATTTGTGGAAATACGATGTGGTTGCGGGAGGAAAGCGGACGCAGCGGCTGCCCCCGTAGCATGGTCTCTCCTGAGCCGTGCTTCGCCGTTGTTCGCGAGCGTGCTCCATTCAAGATCTCACGCTGTCCGGCTCTCCACGCACCCATGCTCGACTCGGGAGAGTCGAGCT
>JAGRPD010000036.1 GCA_020439875.1 Verrucomicrobiales bacterium | reverse complement strand
AAAACACCATCCGCGATCACCAACTTAAGGAGCAGCAAGCCACCGCCTTCGTCAGCATCATGCAGGGCTGCAACATGAAGTGCACCTTTTGCATCGTTCCCTACACCCGTGGGGGCGAGCGCGCTCGACCGATCTCCGACATTGTGGAGGAAGTCACCCGGCTCACTGAGCGGGGCGTGAAAGAGGTCACGCTGCTCGGTCAAATCGTCAATCTATACGGCCGCCACGAATTTCCCACCGTGGAGGGAAAAAGCCCCTTTGTTCAGCTCCTCGAAGCCGTTCACCAAGTGCCCGGCATCGAGCGCATCCGCTTCACCAGCCCACATCCGAACGGCTACAAACAAGACCTCATCGAGGCCTTCACCTACCTCCCCAAGTTGGCCGAACACGTGCATCTCCCGGTTCAGAGCGGCAGCAACGCCGTCCTCAAACGCATGCACCGTCCCTACACCCGAGAGCGCTTTCTCGATCTCGTCGCTCGCATCCGCGCCGCCCGTCCGGGCATCGCCATCACCACCGACGTCATCGTCGGCTTCCCGGGAGAGACGGAAGAAGACTACCTGCAAACGCGCGAGCTATTTGAGCAGATCGCCTTTGAAAACGCCTTCGTTTTCCGCTACTCCAAGCGCCGAGGCACGCCCGCTGCGGAGATGGATGAATCCCTGCAGCTGCCTGAGCGCGTCAAAGAAGAGCGCAACCAAGACCTGCTCAACATCGTCAACACCCTGGCCCTGCCTCGCTACCGCGAACTCGTCGGCCAGAGCGTCGAGATCCTTTGCGAAGGCCACAGCAAGACCACCACCACCCGCCTCACTGGACGCACTCGCACCAACAAAATCGTCGTCTTCGAAGGCAACGCAGAGCGGCACACCGGGCAGCTGCTGGATATCCACATCGACAAGCACCAAAACTTCACCCTTTACGGTCACTTGCCCGTGCAGGCCTGAGTCAGTGCCCGCTTACAGCACCGGCCCCATCATCGCCAGAGCGTTGTTGAAAAAGCGCACATGCAGCGGCCAGGCCTCCACCATCTCCCGCGTCACCTCGCGACTGTCCGCTAAAAACTCCCGCTGCCGCTGCCGGAGCGCCCGCGTCATCTCCACATCCTGCAGCAAGATGTTGTTCTCGTAGTTCAGATCAAAACTGCGGCGGTCCATGTTCGCCGAACCGATCAGGGTGATGTCCTCATCACAGGTGAGCGTCTTCGCGTGCAGCAGTCCTTTTTCATACTCGTGAATGTGGACCCCCGCCTCCAGCAGCTCCTCGTAGTAGCTCCGACTCGCCGCCCCCACGATCCACGAGTCATTGCGAGCGGGAAAAAGAATCGTCGTCTCCACCCCCCGCCGTGCCGAAGCGCAGAGTGCCTGCTGCATGGCCTCATCTGGCACGTAGTAGGGCGTGGTGATGAAGAGTGATTCCCGCGCCGCATAGATGAGATTTTCGAAGACCTCCGGCATGGCGGAATTCCGCACCGTGGGTCCGGTACCGATCACCTGGGCCGTGAAACCCGGCTCAAAATGCGGCATCGGCTGCAGCAGCAAATCGTGCAAATCCTCGTTCACCTCCGCCATCCAGTCACTGGCGAAGAGCCGCTGATTTTGACGTACCACCGGCCCTTCGAAGCGCATCAAGACATCCACCCAAGGTGCATACTTCGCCTTCACGCGGAACTCCGGATCCGCACAGTTTTGACTACCGCAGTAGGTGATGCGGTTGTCGATGATCATGATCTTGCGGTGATTCCGCAGATCGATCCGCCCTTTCCACGCCCGCACCAAGGGATTGCCGATCGGCAAAGCCACCGCCAATTTGACCCCGGCCGCTTTCATCTCACGCCAATGGGCCGAAGCAATCATCACGCGCGACCCCAGCCCATCCGCCATCGCTCGGCAGGTCACCCCTCTCGCCGCCGCACGCTTGAGCGCCTCCGCCACCTTCAGGCCGTTGTGATCCTGCAACCAAATATAAAACAAAACGTGGATCGTCTCCTGCGCCGCATCCATGTCCGCCACCAGCGCATCCACCGCCGCATTGGAGTCCTGCATCAGGCTCGCTCGATTAGCCCCCACCGCTTCGAATCCGTTGACTGAGTGCCCCACTTGAAACAAGTGCACGTGGCGCTCCAACACCTGCGGACGAAGCTCAGAGGCAGCCCATCCCGGCGTCGCACTCAGCTCCGGCAGGCGCGCCCACGCATCTCGCGCGCGTTGCCGCCGGGCCCGGCCAATGTTGGTTTCCCCCAGCAGCAGATACGCCACCAACCCCAAAATCGGCAGCGCCAAAATCACCGCCACCCAAGCCACTCGCGAAGCAGGCTGTCGATGCGGACGCAGGATCGCCCGCACGATCACCGCCACATGCAGGGCCAGCAAAAAAATGGCCCAAAGCACGGGCACCAAAGGGAAGATCTCTTTCATTCTTGCAAGTTTGCGGCTGCCCGCCGACGCGGATTCTGCCGGGGCCGTCCGCTGAGTCGCGGATAAATCCATTCAAACAAAAACGCAGCCAGCAAGAACCCAGCAAAGATAAGAAGAGCCTTGGGATCACGATGCGCCGTGTCCCTCAACAAAGCCACCAGCGCCCCTGCACACGCCAAAAAGCCGACACCCGCAATCCCACGGCGAGCCCCGATCTGCGGAGCCAGCTTCCACGCCGCCGCGCACACCATCGCAAAGATCAACAAAAACCCCGCGCTACTCAGGATGGCAATGGCGTTGAGATCGACCGTATTCGCAATCACCAACGACAGTGCCGCTGTCACGATCACGCCATCGATCGGATTTCCGGCTCGGGTCTCATCCAATTTCGCTGGCAACTGACCATCTTTGGCCAAGCCGTAACCCAGCCGCGCGTTGCCATACACCGTGGCATTGATCGCTGAGAAAGTGGCCAGCAAGGCCGAGACCGCGACCATCACAAATCCCACCTGCCCTAGAGAAGGCCGCGCCGCAGCGGCCAACGCATAATCCTTCTCCCGCAGGATCACCTCCTCAGCCACACCCCCCACCGTGACCACCGCCACGAGGATGTAGAGAATGATGACAAAGATGACACAACCGTAAAACGCCCGCGGCAAATTCCGCTGCGGATCGCGGACATCGCCAGCGGCGTTGGCAATCAGCTCAAAACCTTCATACGCCACAAAAATCACCATGCCCCCCACCACCAGCTGTCCCCAACCCGCCCACTCGGAGGGTTGCAGGCGCTGCGGATCGACGTGGAAAATGCCCCCGGCAATCACCAACGCCAGCAGGATCAGTTTTCCAATCACGACGTAGGACTCCGACTTGCTGACCACCGAGGCATTGATCAGATTGATCGCCGTCGGCAACAAGATGCCCGCGCTGATGAGCGCATGATGCAGCCAACCCGGTGGTGTTTTAAAAAACGTGGCCCCATACGAAGCGAAGGCTGATGCATACAACGCAATGGTCACGAGATAACTCAGCCACAACGTCAGATTCAATGCCCCCGTGAAAAGATTGGCTCCAAAGGCCTGATCCAAAAACACCGCCGTGCCCCCTGCTTCAGGGAATTTGCAGGACAGCTTCACGTAGGCGTAGCAGGTCAGCAACGCCACCATTCCCGCCAGGGCAAATGCCACGGGAGTGCCGCCTTGAGCCATCGAAACCGCAGTTCCAAGAACAGCAAAAATTCCCCCACCCACCATGCCTCCCACACCAATCAACGCAGCAGCCACCGCTCCCATTTTGGGATCGGGCGGCGGAGCAGCGGAGGGAGAACTCATGCGTCGAGACCTCCTGACCCTGACAGGACAGGCAGCAAATGCAATGCTCGTTTGCACCCCAACCTAGCCACCTCTCCTCCGCCCCAGAGCGGCTCCTCCATCTCAACGCGGCACCACCTGATAAAACATCGCCGCGAAGGTTTGAGGAGAGAATTTCTCCCCATCGGTGGGCTGAACGCAGAACTGCGAGATGTCCCCATCCAAATAAAGCGCGTCTCGACAGCCGAGATGCAGAAAGGTCCGAGCCAGCTGGTGAAACGTCACCTGACCTGCCGCGCCAGCTTCTCGCACGGACAGCACGAAGATCACCGTTCCGTCTGCCGCCCGCACCCCCACACCGCTGCGCTGCCGCCGATGTTGGGAGGTCGGATTGAAGCCCGGATGGATCTGGCCATTGAGGAGCAAGGTGGGGCCTGACTGAGTGGCCAGCCGTACCGGGATCCCCGCCCGCCCGAAGGCCGCCGCCTCCAACACGCCCGCACGACCGGTTTGATCGATGAAAAAGACACCGTTGGGCTTCAGGTAAAAATTGCCTTCTCCATCAGCCAGATTCAGCAGCACCTGCTCCACCCCCCGACACACCGTCAACCCGCAGGGCTTCGGCCCGTGCTCGTAGATACCAGCGTTGGTGGCAAACTCGATGCGCTCCCCTTGCTGGCGCAACCAATCCCTCAGCCCGCCAAAATTCGCCAGCGGCTGCCCATCGTCGCCGCGCCAGACGAGGTGCAAGCTGGCAAGATCCGCTGCGGGCACCTGATGCACCAAATATTGACCACCCTCATGCAGGAGCGCTTCCGGCTTGCCCGCGATACCCTGGGAGACGGCAGTGAACAGTCCGAGGGTGATGAGTCTAAGGGTTTTGAAAATCATGACAAAAGCCGAAAATGAATAAAAGATTTATATCTCTTATCCGATCAGCAGGCAAGTCTATGAAGACAAAGATGCTGAATACCAATAGAAAAACGTGGAGTCATAAATATTAGTTCCATTTTGCGATAGAATCGGCTGCATAGACTTTCTATCGCAATTCAAAGCTCAGCCAACAACTTGATAGCCTGCTCTAGGACGACTGCATCAGGATAACGGTCTCGCGTTTATTCTTGCTTTCATTCACCACCTCGGACCATTATCGAAAACGATGAGCAGGAAGTCCATGAAGCCATGAGGTTTCCCTTCTACACTCCATCCAACCCATTCAAATCACATTATGGATCTCACCAACATCATCATCCAACTAATCATCGGCGCAGTCGGCGGCAACGGCGCGGGCATGTTGCTGAAAAAGTTTAGCCTGGGCGGACTCGGCAACACCATCGTCGGCTTACTGGGAGGAGCCGGTGGCGCTCAAATTCTAGGAGCCATCAATCCTAGCTTGGCGGAGGGACTCGGAGGCCAGATCGGCGGTGCAGGAGTTGGCGGCGCGGTCTTGATGATCATCGTCGGCATGGTGAAAAAAATGTTAGCCAAGCAAGACAAAAACCCAACAGCATTGCACCAACTGCATAATACCTCATTCCATTCAGATCTATTTTTTCTATCATGAATCTCAATGCACCAACTCGCCCCATCTTCCTCATCTCCCTGTTGCTAGCGATCCTCGCTCTGGTGGGCTTCTTTGTCCCCACCATTCCTGTTCTCGGAGCCCACTCATTCTGGTTCGCCGTTGCCGCGTACTTCGTGCTCGCAGCCGCTACGACATTGAAGAAAGTCTAAGAGTTTGAGGCTCTCCGTTGCTTCATGCACCTGTGAAGGGGACGCTCTTGCGTCCCCTTTTTTTCTCCAAGCAGATCTTGAAGAACTCATGACCAGTCTGCATGGAGAACGCCCCTCACCGAAACGACTGAACCCCATCCGCAAAATCAAAAAGGCAGCTTGGGCAGCGACGGACGGGGCAGTCCCCCGGGTCCACGACTGGAGGAACTGCTACCGCCTGGTGAAAACGGCATGCCCGAGAATCGACTGGGCGTGGAATGACTGCTGGAGCCGTGATCATGGCTGCTGCTGTTGCTGCGGGAGTGCGAGCTGCTGCTGCGGCTGCTGGAGGATCCCCCATGATGCGAGCTGGAGCTGGAGTGCCCGCGATCGTCATGATGCGAGCTGGAGCTGGAATGGCTGCTGCTGCCTTTTTTGTGACTGCTGCTGCCCGAGTTTCGCGAAGACGATGCGTGATGATCGTCATGATGATCATCGTGGTCGCAATCACGACTGCTGATGACGCGACCTCCACCCCCATAACCATAGCGGCTGCCATAGCCACCGTAAGGAGAGCCGTAACCGTAACTGGAGCCTCCGTAATAGGATGAAGTCCGCGTCCGCCCATAGCTGCCGGTGGCGTAACCGCCATCTGGATAAAGGGGTGCCACACACGAACTGAGCGAGACCAGGGCCAACGCCGCAGCGGAAAGAGAGAAGTGATTCATCAGTTCATCAGACGCTTGATCCTCGTCCGCATTCAATCGAAATTGAGATTCGCCCTCCCGCCAAGCCTTTTTCTCCATGGACACCGACCCTTCTGACTCAACCTCCCTGCTGGACTTCGACCAAACCCGCGTGCTCGGCTGCCTGCTGGAAAAAGAGATGACCGTCCCCGACACCTACCCGCTGACGCTCAACTCCCTGATCACCGCATGCAATCAAAGCACCAACCGGGACCCCATCACCGACTTTGATGAGACCACCGTGCTCCATGCGCTGGAACACCTGCGCATGCGGCAGTGGGTCTTCATGCTCAGCCAAGCCGGTGCACGCGTGCCCAAGTATCGCCACAACTGCGAGGCCAAATGGCCCGACTTGGAGCGCCCTGAGCGGGCCCTGCTCTGTGTCATGATGCTGCGCGGTGCCCAAACGCCCGGCGAGCTTCGACTGCGCACCGAGCGGATGCACACCTTTGCCGATGTGGAATCCGTGGAGGCAGCCCTGGAACGGCTGATGCATCGGCACGATGGCCCTTTGGTGAAATGCCTGCCCGCTGGTGGCGGACGCAGGGTGGCCACCTATCAGCACCTCCTGTCTGGCGAGGTGGCCGATCTGCCCGCAGCGAGCTTTCGAGCCGAGCGCCACGCAGAAATGATCGTGCCCCCAGAACCCTCCTGGAAAGACGAGGTGGAACGGCAGCTGGCCGAACTCCGCCAGGAAATTCGCGACCTGAAGAGCCAGCTCGGCATCGCGGAAGATGGTGCCTAATCCGCAACGCACCGCCGCCTCAACCCCCAGAACGCAGCGCCTCGCGGATCAGACGCTCCGGCGTGGGATCGCTGCCCGCGTCCCCGCTTTTCATCACCGCCGCCACCGCTTTTTGCGCCTCAGTTTGTTTGAAACCCAGCGCGATGAGGCCCAACACCGCATCCGTTTGGGCCTCCATCGGTCCATCCCGCGTGGCACGGGCAGACTGGGCGTCCTTCCAGGCGGAGACGACGCCGACCTTGTCTTTCAATTCCAAAACAATGCGCTCCGCCGTCTTGCTGCCCAGGCCTTTGATCCGAGCCAACGTTTTTACATCGTGCTCGATGACGGCCTGTTTGAAATCCCCCACCGGCAGACCACTGAGCACCGCCAGCGCCATCTTCGGCCCGATGCCAGAAACCCGATCGATCAACAAACGGAAGAGATCTCGTTCGTCCGACGTGCCAAAACCAAACAAACTCACCTCCCGCTCCGTCACGTGATGATGCGTCAGCAGCTTCACCTCGGCACCGACCTGCGGCAGCCGGTCGTAGGTGGATAGAGGGATGAGGACGCCGTATCCCACGCCGTGGACGTCCACCACCGCATGGTTGGGCAGGGCCTCCACCAACTGGCCGCGAATAAATGCAATCATGCCGCCCATACAGGCTGCGGCTCAGGCGCTGTGCAAGCTCAAACCACGGTGGCTGCGGCGCAACTGGTCACTTGAAGTATGGGGCGGCTCCGCCACATTGCTGTGCCCATGAAGCATCTGCTCCCCGCCCTGCTCCTCACGCTGCTCGTCGGCTCGCCAGCGTCCGCGCAGTCATCGTCGGAGGCTGCCGCCGCCGCGAAGCCCGAAGCCTTTCTCCTGCTGCCAGAGCCCCGCACCATGGGCAGCTCCCGCTCCATGAAACCACGCGGCGCTTCGGAGACCGTATTGACCCCAGCGCGGGAGATCCCCGACTCCCCTGGACTCGCTCCCTACGATGCGGAGAGCTTCGCCAAACTCGGCATCAGCCCTGAAAGCTTTGCCCAACGCGCGCGCCGCGTGGCTGACGCTCTACTGGCTAGCCTGCAACCCGATTGGGTGTACGATGAGCAGGGCAAACTGAGCTACGCCGTGTTTCGCGGGGAGCGCCCCATCTACGCCTGCCTGCTCTGCGCCCCCTCCCTGCCTCGCCTTTTCGAAAAGGCCTTTGGAGAAGAGATTTGGCTGGTCGCTCCCGATCGCCACGCGCTCTACGTTTTCCCTCCTCATGAAGCTACTCTCCAAGACTTTTCGGCCGATCTCGCGGAGCGTTTCCTCACGGATCCCTATGCTGCCAGTTGCGAGATTTTTTCCTGGAAAAAGGGCCTCGTCGATCCCGTCGTGATCGGCTCCTTTAAGCCCTGAATCCGCCCTCAACGCTCACCGAGATCCATCTCTTGCAAGAAACCGCTCAATCAAAAAAATAGGGGACTCAAGACAACAAAATCTTCGCCAACCCCCACTCCAGGTGCTATCCTTCAGCTCCTATGGCTACTACCCCGACTCGCAAAACCCGCTTTTCCCGCCGCGTCCCCGATCATGTCACCGATGAGCTGGTCAATGTCCTCACCGATGGCGTCACCTACGAGTTCAACGATCTTTTCAGCCGGGTTTACGAAAACCTCAAACTCAAGAACGCGGTGAGCGGCGGCGAGGAGATGCTTCGTCTTCGCTCCTACGAAAAACTTCAGAATTTGGTCAGTCGTGGCATGGTGGCCAAGAAAGCCAAAACCTACCGCGGTCTGGAGAGCATCAAGCAAGCTCACAGCACCGCCGTGGCCGCCCGCGCCGCTGCCGCACGCTAAGCCACTGCTTGGCCATTCATTGAGATCGGATTTCCGGCTCGCCATCCCTGTGGTCGGCCTGTTTTCCACCTCGTTTTTCTCTTTCTAGCTCCTTCCCTTTCAAAAAATCGCCGTGACTCCCAGCCTGGGGATCACGGCGTTTTTTTGTCGTTTTCTGATTCACGCCTGCGCCACCGCGCCTTCGCGATGGAGTGCTTCAGCTTCAGGCGTGGCGACCTTTGAAAGTCAGTTCGGCGATGCCGCTCTTATCCAACTCGCCGAGGCCGAGCTTCACCATCTTTTGATACTGCGCCTCCGTGGCGGCATTCAGCGGCAAATTCAAGCCCACCTGCTGAGCCAGCCCACCCGCGATACCACTGTCCTTGGCCGCATGCTCCGCACTGAACCAGCAATCGTGCTCCCGAGCCACCATGTCTGCTGCATCGGTTTCCAGCACACGGCTGTTGGCGCCGGTTTGTGAAAAAACCTCCCGCACCATGTCCAGGTCATGCCCCAGTGCCGCCGCCAGACCCAGGCCCTCCGCCAGACCAGCGGTGTTGATGTTCATCACCATGTTCACCAGTGCTTTCACCTCGGCCGCGCTGCCGGATCCACCGATGTAGCGGCGGTTCACACTCATTTTTTCCAGCAGAGGCAGCAGCGCCTCGTAGGTGCTGCGCGCGCCACCCAGCATGAGGTAGAGCTGCCCATCCCGCGCGTGACTGATGCTGGATGCCATGCTGGCCTCCAGCACGTGAGCCCCCACGGCCTGCGCCGCAGCGTCCACCTCTCGATGGATGGCGGGTGAGACCGTAGCGCAGTTGATGAAGTACTTGCCTGCGGACTTCGTCAGCAGGCTGTCGCCCTCGCCGAGAAAGATGGCCCGCATGGACTCATCGTTGCTCACCACCGTAAAAATCACGTCGGCCGCCGCAGTCACCTCGGCCAGCGATGACGGTGCCGCAGCGCCGAGTTCCGCCGCCAGATCCGCTGCTGCGGCAGCATTCACATCATAGACAGCGGTCACCGTGTAGCCGCAATCTTTGACGCGGCGGGCCATGTTGGCCCCCATGCGGCCGACGCCCACAAAGGCCAGGGTAGGAAGAGCTGAATCAGTCATTGGAAAAAGAGGAAAGGGTTCAATTCTGTGCTGCCTTAAACTCAGGGTAAAACGGATTGTGCTGTTTTTCCTCCGCCACCGTCGTCAGCGGGCCGTGCCCAGGGCAGAGAATGGTGTCGTCAGGCAACGAAAAAATCGATGCCCGATTGGTGGCCAACGCATCCGCATAGGAGACCATGCCACCCCCCATCGAACTGGCAAAAAGAGCGTCTCCCACCACCGCCACAGGATGGGCCAAACCCGTCACCACGAAGGTGATGCCCGCCCGGGCGTGGCCGTGAGTGGGGCGGGGCTCGATCGAGAGCGCGCCCAGTGTCCAGCCAGGATGAGCCTCCAGTGAAAAGGTCTCCGTCCCAGGCGCAGGCTCCAGTGCGTGACTCAACATCTTCCCGCCATGCAGGCCTGCCCGCAGCGTTGCGAGATCCGCGATGTGATCCCCATGCGTGTGAGTGATGAAAACGTAGTCCAGGGAGAGGTCGTAGTTTTTGATAAAGGCCATCATGCCCGACGCGTCGGCTCCGGTATCAAAGGCGGCCGCTTTCTTGGAAACGGGATCCCACACCACGTAGGCGTTGACCGTCATGTCGTCGTAGGGAGTGTTGAATTGCGCCAAACCCGCCATCTCAATCGGCCGCGGCAACCAGCTTTGCCGCGCCATCACCTGCAGCGCAGCGGCGTGCAGATTCAGTGGACCGGCCAGTTTTTCCAGCACGGCTTCATCGACCGCGCCGCCTTTCAAAGCCTGCAATTCAGCCACCGTCACACCCGCAGCCTGAGCCAACGCGGAGTCCGTCAGACCCAAACCGCGCTGAGCTTTGCCCACCACATCATTGAAAAAATCTTCCAGAGGAATCATACGCTCCTTAGTAACGTCCGTACGCCTGGATTCCTTCAGCAGCAATGTGTGGCCGACAGTTCTGCGCCGCTGCGATGCGACTTCTTCCCCTGCGTTGGGTTGCATCTCCCATGCAGCGTCGCCTCCTTCTCCTACCCCTCACTGTGACCGGCTTCTTACTTTGCCTCCAAGCCCCCGCCGCTGAATCGTCAAAAAAACGGGCTGAATCCGCCACCGTCTCCTCGCTGGGCGGCGGGCGCGTGATCATCGCCGAAACCAATGGGCTGCGCGTCATCCGCAGCAATGGCCTGCCCGATCATGCCCCAGGCCAGTTCCCCAACGCCCACAATCCCAATGCGCTGAGTGAGCAGGATTACACCTTCCAAATGACCCTCCAGCCCCGCGTGGCAGACCACCTCACCCCGGCCGATCACGCGTGGTTTGGCGTCGCTCTCAACGGCGTCCCCTTTGAGCCCGGAACAGCCGAATTTTGGCGCGGTGACCGCGCCTGGAACTACGAAGCCATGTCGGGCCAGATCGATCTCGGCATCGACGCTCACAACGCTCACGTCCAACCCAACGGTGCCTACCATTATCACGGCCTGCCGCTGGGCCTCGGCTCCACCTCTTCATCGAAGGCTGAGACCGAACCCGCCCGCATGCGGCTCATTGGCTGGGCAGCGGACGGTTTTCCCATCTACGATGGCCTGGATCACGCCGACCCCAACGATGCCGCCAGCCCATTGCGGCAGATGAGCAGCAGTTATCGGCTCAAAACCACCGCCCGAGAGGGCGGCCCGGGGGGGCAACCCGACGGCCTTTTCACCGCTGACTACGAATACCGCGATGGCGCGGGAGACCTCGACGAATGCCATGGTCGGTTTGGCGTCACGCCAGAGTACCCCGAGGGCATTTACCACTACCACATCACCTCCGACTTCCCGCTCATCAGCCGCCAATGGCGCGGCACCCCCGACTCCAGCTTCCTCAAGCAGCACGGCCCCGGAACCGGCCGCCGCCCCGGCAAAGGCAAGGGCAAAGGAAAGGCCAAAGCCCCCCCTCCCCGCCGTCAGTAAGATTGCCTCAAATCAGACCCATCACCCTGTAAATCAACGCCTCACGCATCATCCAAATTTTAGATGCCTGGCATCTAAAAATGAAAATGCGCCCGAATGGAAAATCCGGTGCCTGTTTCATCCCCCCTGGACCGGTGGCATCAGCGCGATTTCCGCCCCGTCATGCAGCGGTGCATCCGCCCGCACGTAGGTGTGATCCACGGCCAGCAGCAGACTCGGCCGCCAATCCCGCAGCCGTGGCCACTCCGCCTCGATCTTCTCCAGCAGATCCTCCAGACACGCTCCCTCTGGCAGTTCCCGCTCCAGCTCGGACGATCCCGTCACATCGCGGAGCAGGGAGAAAAACAACACTTTGACGCGAATCATGGCTTCAGCACCCCCACGCAGGGCAGGTTGCGAAAACGTCCCTCATAGTCCATGCCGTAACCCACCACGAATTCGTCTTCGATTTCAAATCCCAAGTACTCGACCACCACCTGCCGCGCCCGCGGGCGGCGCTTGGCCAGCAGCACCCCGACCCGCAGCCACGCAGGCTGCAGCGCCTCCAGATGATCGCGGATTTTTCCCAGCGTCAGTCCTGTGTCCAAAATGTCGTCCAACACCAGGACATGCTGGTTTTTCACATCGAAATCCGGCGGCCAAGCCACTCGCAGCTGCCCACTGCTCTCGGTGCCGCCGTAGTAACTGCTCGCACTGAGCGTCACCAGCCGCACGGGCAGATCCACCTGCCGCAGCAGGTCCGCCACGAAAAAGAGTGCTCCATCCATCAACGCCACGACCGTCAGCACCTGACCCGCACAATCCCGCTGGACCTCCGCTGCCATCGCGGCCACTCGGAGGGAAATTTCCTCCGCATCCAACAACACACGCTCCAAATCGGACAAGACACCTGAAACAAAGTCAGCCATAATGAAGAGGATAGAAAACGATCGAGATGCCACCGCGAGAATGAACCCCTGCGGGCCGCATCGCATCAAACGCCTCTGTAAAGCCGATGAACCCTCCTGACAAACCCAACCTGCCAGACCTGCGCATCAGCTACGAGATCGGCAGCCTCGATGAAGCCGATGCCCCTTCCGATCCGTTGGAACTCTTCCGCCGCTGGATCGAAGACGCGCTAGAGCATCAACTCCCGGAACCCAACGCCATGACGCTGGCCACCATCGGACTGGACGGCATGCCCACCAGTCGCACCGTGCTGCTCAAGGGCTTGGATGACCGCGGGTTCCACTTTTTTTCGAACTACCAAAGCCGCAAAGGGCAGGAGCTGGCGCAGAATCCCCGCGCCTCCATCACCTTCCTGTGGGCCACGCGCCAGCGGCAGGTCAACGTACGTGGCATGGTGTGGAAGCTCCCCCAGCAGGAGGCCGAGACCTATTTCAGCTCGCGTCCCCGCAATCACCAGGTCGGTGCCTGGGCCTCCACCCAGAGTGCGGAAATCCCCAATCGCTCCTGGCTCGAAGAACGCGCCGCAGCCGTCGAAGCCGAATACGAACCCGCCACCGCCATCCCCTGCCCTCCGCACTGGGGTGGCTACGCGCTGCTGCCCGATGAGATCGAGTTTTGGCAAGGCCGCCGCAGCCGCCTGCATGATCGCCTGCGTTATACCCGCGAACTTGAACGATGGACGATCCAGCGGCTCGCGCCCTGAGCGTGTTCGCGCTTGCGATCCCACCTGAAATTCAGCTATTCTCTTCCCGTCATGAGAATTTCATCTAGCACCCTCGCCGCGCTTTTTCTCAGTTTGACTTCCGGAGCTCAAGCCCGCACCTGGACGAGTGCCGACGGCGCTCGTACCATGGAGGCCGATCTGCTCTCCGTCTCTGAAAATCAGGTCCGCCTCCGGCTGGCTACCGGCGGGGAAAACAGTTTCGACCTGGGGCTCTTTTCCGAAGCGGATCGACAATTTGCCACCGATTGGCAGGCTCAGCGCAGGCAAGCAAGCCCTGCAGCAAGCGACGACGCAGCCCCGCAAGGCGATCTGACCCGCGAACTCACGGGCAAGCTCGTCAAGTGGACAGGCCGCCGCTTCACCCGCTACGCCCCAGAGGGCGAGATGCCTCAGTATTACATCCTCTACTTCGCCGCCTCCTGGTGAGGCCCCTGCTGTTCCGGTCTCCCGCAGTTGGCGGCGAGCTACAAGGAAGAACTCGAAGGCAATGGAATTGTGGAACTCGTTCACATCAGCCGTGATGACAGCGAATCGAGCATGGAAGGATTTTACGGCCTGGCTGACCCCAGCTTTCCCGCCGTGAAATTCAGCCGCTTGGACTCCCTGAAGATCGCGACAAAGTTGTACGAAGGTGGCGTCCCTCAATACGTGCTGGTCGATGGCGACGGGAAAAAACTGGCAGACGGCTGGAATGCATCTCTCGCCAAGGCCAAACAACTCATTCGCCCAGCTGCTCCCTGAAACGCTGGCTCCAACAGCGAGGCACCGCCGTCCGCCATGCTCTCCACGGTGCCCAGCACCTGTGGAAAACCCAGCCTCACGCTCGGCTTCACGCTTTTTCCACCGCAGCGGTCCTCGTCGCGGGCCTTTTGACCGGCCTCACCCGCCAAGAGTGGGCTCTCGTCGTCATTGCCATCGCCCTGGTGTGGATCACCGAGACCGTGAACACGGCCGTGGAGGCCTTGGCAGATCAGGTCACCACCGCGCATCGTCGGCGCATTGGTCAGGCCAAGGACTGCGCCGCCCTGGCCGTGTTGCTCGCGGCCGCAGCGGCGGGCCTTCTTGCGGCTTTCATCTTCCTCCCCCACTGGTTGCGCCCGTGGCTGGACTGAAGCGACCGCCCCAACACTTAGGAAAAACCAAATCCTGAATTAGATTCTTAATCATCGACCTTTTTCCGAATCCGTCGATTCTGCAAGCCAATCACCCGCATTCAATCAGAGTCTATGGGAGCATGGATTCAATCGGTTGATGTGGATTGCAGCGAGGCGGACTGGGTTTGGGAGAGCCCAGTCCGCCGACCGCATCGAGGGGCTCACACTACCTCACCGGATGCTCTTAATCCGCCTCTTCAAATCCCCACGCTTGACCCAGCACCGCCAGCACGGCAGTCACGGCTGTTTCGGCCCGTAGAATGAGCGGCCCCAAGGTCACGGGCTGATAACCCGCCGCCAGAGCGCAAGCCTCCTCCTCAGCCGTAAAATCTCCCTCTGGCCCCGTCAGCACCCGCGCCTCCCGCAGCCCCTGCCAACGGCGCAGCTGCGGTAGCAGCCCCGTGTCACGACCAGCCAAGGACGGCAACACTCCCAGCTCGGTCCTGGCCAACTGATTCACCGCCTGCTCCAGCGTCACCGGCGCATGCAGCGTGGGGAGAAAGGGCGTGTGGCATTGTTTGGCCGCCTCCAGCATGTGACGCCGCCACTTCTCCAGCTTGCGCTCGGTCTGCGCCTCCTCCATCCGCGCCACCACTCGCGCCGTGACCACGGGCTGCAGGCTGGCGGCACCCAGTTCCACGGCTTTTTCCACCAGCCAGTGCCAGGCCTCGCCCTTGATCAATGCCGACTGCAAATGCACCCGCCACGGCAGCGGCGCATGCCGCCGCGCCTCCAGCACCAACGCTCGCAGACTGTCCCGCCCCAACGCCGTGAGTCGGCAGCGCGCCACCTGCCCCTCTCCATCGAAGATTTCCACCTCCTGCCCCTCCCGCTGCCGCCGCACCCGCACGCAGTGGTGCGCCTCTTCTCCCACCAGCTCCAGCTCCACGCCGGATCGCGCCGCATCCGGCCAGGCGGACGGTGGCAAAAAGTATCGACTCAAAGACACGCGCTCACCTCCTGCCGCCTCGTCCTCATTGGATGGGGCCATGACTGCCGTGCAGCCGATCGTACTGCGCCAGCTTTTCCAGGTAGCTGCCGTATTCCGTCTTGCCCAGCTGCGCCGCAGTATCCAGCAGCTGCTGCTTGCTGATCCACCGCTTGGTGTAGGCGATCTCCTCCAGGCAGGCAATTTTCAGCCCTTGGCGGTGCTGGATGACCTTCACGAAATCAGTCGCCTCCGCCAGCGCATCGGGAGATCCCGTGTCCAGCCAGGCCGTGCCGCGCCCCAGCACCTCCACCCGCAGGTTGCCTTCTTCGAGGTAGAGCCGATTCAAATCGGTGATCTCCAGCTCGCCTCGCTTGGAGGGTTTGAGGGAGCGCGCCAGCTCCGTCACCCGTTCATCATAAAAGTAGATCCCTGGCACCGCGTAGTTGCTCTTGGGCTGCGTCGGTTTTTCCTCCAGAGAGATCGCCCGCCCCTCTGAATCAAACTCCACCACCCCGTAAATCTCGGGCGTGGCCGTGAAGTAACCAAAAATCGTCGCCCCACTCTCTTGCTGGCCCGCCGCCTCGATCGCCTCGCGAAACTGCGTGCCGTAAAACAAGTTGTCCCCCAGCACCAGGGCCGCCTTTTCTCCTTGGACAAACTCTTCGCCAATGAGAAACGCCTGCGCCAAGCCCTCTGGCCGCGGTTGCTCCGCGTATTCAAATCTCAGCCCCCACTGCGAGCCATCTCCCAGCAGCTTGCGGAAGTTCGGCAAATCATGCGGGGTGGAAATGATCAAGATATCCTGGATGTCCGCCAGCATCAGGGCGGAGATCGGATAGTAGATCATCGGTTTGTCATACACCGGCATCAGCTGCTTGCTGACGGCGATGGTCAAAGGGTAAAGCCGGGTGCCGGAACCACCAGCGAGCACGATGCCTTTTCGGGAAGCCATAATTCCCCCACCAAAGCGCGGCCCAGGCCATCCTGCAAGCCGCGCCCCCGAAGAAAATGGATCATCCGAGAAGTACGTGCGCCTGGAGGCCGAGCGACCACAAATGCCCTTCGCGGCTGCGGAAGCCCGCTTTCCGATGCGACTTCAGCGAGCTTTCTGCAACGCTTCGCGGATGGATGCCGCCACCTTCTCTGCCAAATAGGCCGAACCTTCTGCGGTGTAGTGCACGTCGGCGGGGCGCTGGATTTCCGCCAGTTTCGCCATCGCCCAGGGGTACAGATCATCCGTGGCCACTCCCTCTGCCGCCATCACCCGAGCCGCCACCTCGTTGTACTTCACCTCATCCCCTTTGACCCGACCGCGAGCACCCTCCGGCACCGGCGTGGTGGAGCACCAAATCAACGTGGCTCCGGTCTTTTTCAACCGTTGCACCAGAGCCGTCAGGTTTTTTTCATAGTCGGCCGGGGGCACCTGCTGATGGCTGTCTGAAGCCGTCGGTTCGGCCAGGTTCTGATTCTTTGGCCCCATGTATTTCAGATCGTGCAGCCCCCAGTTGAAGTGGATCACATCCCACTTTTTGTCACCGAGCCAGGCATCCAGATTCGCCAAGCCATTGGTCGTCGGCCCTCCATTGGTGGGGATGCGCTGCACGTTCGCCACGCCATCGAGCTGCTTCCGCACATCCAGCGTGTAGCCGATGGAAATGGAATCCCCGATCAGCAACACCCGCGGCAGACCCGCCACTTCCTGCACCGGCACAAACACGGGATTCGGCGCTTTTTTATCCGCCGCTGCCACCATGCCTGCGGTCAATCCCAGGCCCAACATCACTCGAAAAAACATCTTCATCATCCCTGCAAACGCCGCCATGCCCTCAGACATTTCGAAGGATCCTCGGGCGCGCCTCGCGCGGCCCGCTCCAGCCAAGAGCCGTCACTTCGAAATGCTCAGCCGGAGAAATCCCTGATCGACTCCTGGGACTACCGGTAGCTGGGCTCTGAAGCGGCCGTCCCCCAAGTCGGTGATGAATGCAGCGGGAACGTCACTCCAGAGGCCCAGCAGCGAATCGGTGCGCTGCGGCGTGATGCGCGCGCCCCACTCCGCCGCCTCGGCGCGGGGTCGCCAGGTCAGCTGCAGGGTGCGTTGACCGGCTTGCTCGATGACTTCCGCTTGCGGCATGGATCCGGGATCCGCCCGTCCCGCATCCATCGGTTCCAGGCTGTACTCGATGAGGTGATTGATGCCGTCTCCATCCCAATCAGCCAGGGCGGTTTGCTGCCCAGCGGGCACACCCGCAGCTGCCAGCCATTCCCACAGAGCCGTGTCGGGCGGGATACCGAGAACGTTTTGCAGGATCTCGGCGTCTGTCAGAGGTGGGATCACGGGGCTGGGGTATTTGTCGGTGAAGGCCTTCAAAATCTCCTGCGCCACCCGGGCTTGCGCGCAGGTGTTGGGGTGAAAATCATCGCCCGAAAAGGCGTACCGCGGTCGCGCATCCGCATCTCCCTCCAGGATGAACGAGACCCCGCCGATGCGAAGCGGTTGCGTGATGTAAAACACCGTCAGGTCATACACGCCGCTGGCAAAACCGATGCCCCGACTCTGCGCAAAGCTGGCCAGCTCCGCGTTGAGGGCATTCAGCGCGGTCGTCACCCGGCCCGTCTTCACCGGATCCGTCGGATTTTGAGCCCGCACATCCGGCACAAACCCCAGGTGCGGCACGGGTACCAGCACGATCGGCACCGTGGCATCCACCGTGCGCACCCAGTCCACGATCCATTTCAAATTGTCTCGCGTCTGATTGAGCAGCGCGGTCGCGTTTCCGCCATCGTAAATCGTGTCGTAATAATCATCCAAATCGTTGCCGCCCGCAAAGACCACCACCCGCTCCGCTTGGTTGGCGATTTGGTTTTTCAAATCCTGCTGCCAGGCGTAGTCCAGCAGGCTGGTGCTGGCCAGACGATCGCGGATCTCCTGCGTCGTCGCCCCAGGGAAGCCCCAATTGTGCGTGTGCCCGGAGAATTGCGGCGGGGGTTGCGGATCAAAATCTCCCTGGTCAAACCAGGCGTTGCGATGCGTGTGCAGGATCTCCGCCCAGTTCCGCGAATCCCAGGAAGCGGGATTGTCGGGAAACAGGATGGGAAACTCCACCTCATACTCCTTGGTCAGGCTGTCTCCTAGGACCACACACTGCTGCACCGCGAAGGCCGATGTCACGCCCCCCATCAAGCACCCGGCGCAGGCTGCTCCGAGGAAAAGCAGAACACGTTGAGGCCGAATAAGATTTAGCATGACAAAATATTTAAATTACTTTAATTTTTACACTTTCCAAGTAATGCCATGAAATCCGTTGCTACCGTCCCCGCTGCCACTCCCAGCCTGCCCGTGGAACGCCGGCGCCACTTTCGCAACCCCATCCAGATGTGGTTCAACGCCTTCCTGATGCTGCTGGCCTTCGTTGCTTTCATCGTTTTTGTTTACGAGCTGGCGCGCCTCTTGGTGACGGGAGATCGGCAGCATGCCTTTTGGTCACTCGGAGCCCTCGTCGCGTTCGGCATTTTACGGGCCACGGCGTTTTTGCATCATCGTCAGCTCGAGTGTCCCCTGTGCCATGGCACGGTGCTGCATGAGAAGCGCTGCCGCAAACACCGAAACGCCAGCCGCATCCCCCTGCTGGGATATCGCGCCGCCGTGGTGCTGGAAACGCTGCTGACGGCGGGCTTTCGCTGCATGTACTGCGGCACGCCCTACCGGCTGCGCAAATAAAAAAGACCTGTCTCAGCGGGCCAGCATGAGGCGCAACTGCTGCGCTGGCTGGAAGGCGGGCTCGATTTGCAGGGTGCGATCCACAGCCTGCAGGGCTTCAGCCTTTTTCCCGAGGCGGGCCAGGATGGTGGCGCGGGCATAGGGGATGCCAGGGTCTTGCGGATCGGCGATTTCGCCTTTGAGCAGAGCGTCCACGGCCTCTTCCGGACGTTCGAGCCCATTGAGGGCGAGCCCGAGATTGTACCAGGCGCGACCAAATTGAGGATCCAGCCGGACGGCCTCGCGCAGAGCTGCGGCGGTTTTTTCCAGATCGCCCGACTCACTGTACGCCAGACCCAACTCGTAGCGATACTGCGCCTCCTGGGGAGCCAAGCGGATGGCATCTTCCAGTTTTTGAATGGCGCGGGTGACGTCGCCCGAATGACTGTAGAGCATCGCCAGATCATGATGGAACGGCGGTGAGAAAGGATCCCAATCGATGGCCTTCTGGATGCTGGCAGCCGCCTGGGAGACATCGCCTCGGGCAAAGTGAAACTGCCCCAACTGCATCTGACCGCTGGGTTGGTCGCTGTTGAGAGAGAGCATATGCTGCAAGTCCTGCGCAGCGGAGGAGGCGAGATCCACCGACTCCCGCAGAGCCCAGGCGGCGGTGACGCGGACCGAGCGCGCGGGATCGTTCAGCGCCGGCTCCACGGCCCGCTGCACGGCGGTGTTTCCTTGCAGCACCAGCGGCTCCAGTGCCCGGATGACCGCCACGCGGACCAGAGGATGCGGGTGATCCAATTGCCCCAGCAAGGCGCGGCGGACGGGCTCCTGCGCCGACCATCGATCCAGCAAGGAGGCCACCGTGGCACGCCAGGTTGGCACTTCCTCGGTGGTGAGGAGGTCCAGCAAACCCGGCACCACCCCAGCATCACCGCGCCGCGCTCGGGCGATGAGTTGAGCGCGATGTCGGGTGGGCCGCTCCATGCGTGGGCCGTACCATTTTTCCACGGCCTGCAGCGACCAGTCGGCGGATTGATCGGTGTGGCAGCGGTTGCAGGCATTGGGCACGCCGAAGTCACGAGTCAGCAGCGGATCCGGGATGGTCCAGCCGTGATCGTGACGCCCGTCCCGCTGCATATAGACTGTCTGTGGCATGTGGCAATTCACGCACTGGCTGCCCGTGCTCTCCGCCGTATGAAAGGTGTGAGCGTCGGGCACGATGGGCGGTGCCCCCTCATATCCGCCGGCCGTGTGGCAGCGCATGCAGAGCTGATTTCCCGGCAGCAGGGTCTTCATGCTGTGCATGTCGTGGCAGTCCATGCAGCGCACCCCACGGTGCTGCATCCGACTGCTCATGTAGCTGGAGAAGACGTAGTTTTCATCCCGCACCTGACCATCGGGATAGTAGGTGTCGGTGGCGTCGGTGACGGTCAGCAGGTAGTGATCCCAAAAGGAATCTCCCGGCTTGAAATCGCCCGTGATCTCACCGCGCCGCGCGTGACAACCGGCGCAGTTTTCCACCTGCTGATCGCGGTCCCACTGCGGCAGCGTGGGGTCCTCCCCTTTTTCCGCCTCGGGATAGCGCCGCTGCCACTCCACGTGCTCTTTCAGCGGGCCATGGCAGCTCTCACAGCTCACCGTCATCTCAGCCATCGCCGTGTGGTAGCCATCGGTGGTCGGATCATAGTTTTTGCGGACACGGGTGTTGTGACAGCTGGCGCACATTTGATTCCACACCATGCCCCGCCCCGTCCAGTGCCCCCACTCCCCAGGCTGGCGATCTTCATCCCCATAGACGTTGAACCACTGCTTCGCGCTGGGATCCCAGCACGCATCCATCGCCTGCAAGCGCCCCTGACCGCCATCCACCAAAAATTGCCGCAAAGGCGTCTCGCCAATCACCCGCTGCACCGGGTAAGGGCGGCGCTCTCCACCCAATCCGAGCGTCACCAACTCAAAATCACCATTCGCAGCCCGCCGCGCCTCGGTGCTCTGACTGCCGTGCGTGAAAGTCTGACTCGGCACAAAAGCCGCGTCCTCCATCGCCGAAGTCGGTTGGCGCTCGGCCAGTGCGTGGTGCGAGGTCTGCCACTTCGCGAACTCCTCCGCATGGCACTCCTGGCAGGTCGCGGATCCGGCGTAGGTCGCAAACGTCGCCGCCTCATCCGGCATGACGAAGGGCGGCGGAGCCTCGCGGTCACGCTCCACCCGAGCCGCCACCGAGGCATCCACCACCTGATGATCGGGCCGCGGCCACAGCACCCAGACAATGCCCGCCACCAATGCCAGCAGACCACCGCCAAGAGCAAGCCCCGCCAACATCGGCCGCCCTTGACCCACCTCCGACTCTCCTCCCGATACCGGATCGGACACACGCGAGCGGGGAGTGGATGGCTTTTTTTTCATGACGGAAACGGCTCCTCGCCACTGGGCGAGAGGAAACCCCAGGCTACCGGCTCCCGCGAGCGAATCAACCGCCGAGCCACCCCAATTCTCTGCCCACCCCGCCGCTCCCCACGTTTTCCATCTTGTTTCTCCGCCGCTTTGGTTTTCTGTCCCCCATGACCACCGCTGCAGCTCCCACCCTCCCCGACACCCATGGCCACTTTGGTCCGTTTGGCGGCATGTTTGTCCCGGAGACCCTGATGCCTGCCCTCACCGAGCTGACCCACGAATACGAGGCCGCCCGGCGGGATGCGACCTTTCAAACCGAACTCGACGCGCTGCTGCATGACTACGTCGGCCGCCCCTCCCCGCTCTACTTTGCCGAGCGCTGGACTCAGGAACTCGGCGGCGCTCGCATCTATCTGAAGCGCGAAGACCTGCTGCACACCGGTGCCCACAAGATCAACAACGCCCTCGCTCAAGCCCTGCTGGCCCGGCGTCTTGGCAAAAAACGCATCATCGCCGAGACCGGAGCCGGACAGCACGGCGTGGCCACCGCCACCGTCTGCGCCCGCTTCGGGCTCGATTGCGTCATTTACATGGGCAAGGTGGACATGGAACGCCAAGCGCTCAACGTGGCCCGCATGCGCTTCCTCGGAGCCGAAGTCCGCGCCGTCACCGCCGGTCAGGCCACCCTCAAAGAGGCCGTGAACGAAGCCATGCGAGACTGGGTCACCCACGTGGACACCACCCATTACATCCTCGGCTCCGCCTTGGGCTCCCATCCCTTCCCCATGATGGTGAGAGATTTTCATCGCGTCATCGGCATTGAAGCCCGGCGTCAGATCCTGGAAAAAGAAGGCCGCCTGCCCGATCTCCTCGTCGCCTGCGTCGGTGGCGGCAGCAACTCCATCGGCCTATTTCACCCCTTCCTCGACGACGCCAATGTGCGCATGATCGGCGTCGAAGCCGGCGGCGACGGCATCATCCCTGAGCGCCACGCCGCCCGCTTCCAGGGCGGTCGCCTCGGCGTCCTGCAGGGCACCAAAACCTACCTGCTGGCCAATGCGGACGGCCAGATCGAACTCACCCATTCCGTCAGCGCCGGTCTCGACTACGCGGCCATCGGCCCAGAGCACGCCTGGTTGCACGATCAAAAACGCGTCGATTACACCTACGCCACCGATGACGAGGCTCTCGACGCCTTTCAAGAACTCAGCCGCGTCGAAGGCATCATCCCCGCCCTGGAAAGCAGCCATGCCCTGGCTCAGGTCAAAAAAACCGCCCCCACCATGGCCAAGGAAGATCTCATCATCTGCAACCTCTCCGGTCGCGGCGACAAAGACGTCGCCCAAGCCGCACGCATGATCTTGGGAGAGGACATCCTCAAATTCTAGCCGCCCCGCCGCCATCTCCAGGGCAAAGAAGAACGCCCCCGCCTTCTTCACTCCCCCACCCGCTTCGGAATGCCAGCCTTGCATCCCCGCAAGCACCCCGTATCCTGCGCTCCCCAAACCCAAAAAGCCCAAACCGACCTATGAACCAGCTCGAGCAACTCAAGCAGCACACCGTAGTGGTGGCTGACACCGGTGACTTTGAGGCCATGAAGGCCTACCAACCGCGCGACGCGACCACCAACCCTTCCCTCATCCTCCAAGCCGCTCAAAAACCCGAGTATCAATCCCTCGTGGACCAAGCCGTGGCGGAGGGCCGCGCCTCATCCCTCGCAGGCCAAGCCCGCGTCGATTCCGTGCTCGATCGCATCTTGATCCTCTTCGGTCTCGAAATCCTCAAAATCGTCCCCGGTCGCGTCTCCACCGAGGTGGACGCCCGCCTCTCCTTTGACACCCAGGGCACCATCGACAAAGCCCGCCAGCTCATCGGCATGTACGAAAGCGCCGGCATTTCCCGGGAGCGCATCTTGATCAAGATCGCCTCCACCTGGGAGGGCATTGAGGCCGCCAAAGTCCTGCAAAAAGAGAGCATCAACTGCAATCTCACCCTGCTCTTCTCCCTGGCCCAAGCTGTAGCCTGCGCCGAAGGCGGCATCCGCCTCATCTCTCCCTTCGTCGGTCGCATCCTCGACTGGTACAAAGCCAGCACCGGCAAAGACTACGCCGCCGCCGAGGATCCCGGCGTGCAGTCCGTCACCACCATTTACAACTACTTCAAACACTTCGATCACAGCACCGAAGTGATGGGAGCTAGCTTCCGCAACAAGGGCGAGATCACCGAACTCTGCGGTTGCGATCTCCTCACCATCAGCCCCGGTCTGCTCGGCGAGCTGCAAGCCTCCGAAGAGCCCCTCACCCCGAAGCTCAACCTGGATCACGCCAAGTCCCTCTCCATCGACCGCGTGCCCTGCGATGAAAAAAGCTTCCGCTGGCTGATGAACGAAGACCCCATGGCCACCGAAAAAACGGCGGAAGGCATCCGCAAATTCGCCGTGGACATCGTCAAGCTGGAGCAATCCGTCGCCGCCCAGTTGGAAGCCTGATTTCCCGCTGCGAGCCCCCGGCCCCTTTTCGCCTCCGCCGCTCCCCGAGCTGCGGAGGCGTTTTTTTTATGAACGATTCACCTCGTAGCGCCCACCGCGCACCCGCATCTTGGGCGGTTTTTGAGACGCCTCAAAGGCCTCGTAACCCGCCCGCAGCTGCTGCCAAAAATCCACCAGCACCTCCGGCCCCTCCTCCACCGCACGCTGCATCCGCGCCGTCGTCATGCGGAAGGGAAACACATGGATCGGCACCTCACTCTGGCCCTGGCTCAGCGCCGCCGCCGTCAGCAGATAAATCTCCTCGATCCCCGGATCCGTCATCGCAAAGCAACCGATGCTCACAAAGCTGCCATGCACCATGATGAGGCTGCCCGTGCGATCATGCGCGCGGTCGAAGGCGTTCGGATAACCGATGTTGAAGGACAAATGGAACCGGCTGTTCGGATTCAGCAGCCTCCGGGTGGTCGCGTAAAATCCCTCGGGAGACTGTCCGTCACCCTCCGCCAGTTTCGGTCCCAAATGGCCGGACCAAGCCGCAATTCGATAGGTGTGGAACAGCTTCCACGCCCCGCCCGACTTCGGTTGCATCCAGAATTCCATCTCGGAGGATTCTTTGAAAATCCGCAGATAAACGGGTGCCCCCCAGCTCAGGCCCGCTGTCCGCAGCCGCTCCTCCAGCCCAGGCCGCACCCGGGGCGTCACTTCGTTGAGGTCAGCGCTGTGTCCCGCAGTCATGACAAAAAAGATCCCTGCCGCCGCCACGGCCGCGAACACCGTGAGAAAAAAGAGCCGCCTACAGACGTGGGCCGCCTTCATGGAACGGTCGATGGCGTCGCCGGCTTCAACACAGGCAAGAACGCGCTGCCATCCGCTTCATCGGCAAATTCGACCACGATCGTCAGCCGCTCCGCATCGGGATGCTCATCCAACACCCACTTGCGCACAAACTCCGCCACCGATTCGCGCGAGGGAGCCCGCGCCAGCTCCAGGTGGCGCGCATCTCCCGCGCGGGTCTCGATCTTGGGTGTGATTTCTTTTTCCAGCTTGCTCAGATTTTCCTCCGCATTGAAACGCAGCCATCCGGCCTTCGACTTTTTCTGCAAGCCGTCCGTGCGAATGGCCGGCGGCAGCGTGGGGCGGACCTTGGGAGCGATCACCCGGCATTGATCCCCCTTGACCTCGATCTTCCACCCCTCCGACAGGCGCAGGTGATAACGATAAACCACCGGCACCTGAATCTCTGAAACTGTGGTTCCGAGATATACCGTATTGCCCCACAGAGTGCGCATGTCGTAGCTAGTAAACGTCTCCTGACTCTCGATCGTGGCCAGCTCCAAAATGTCGCCCTGCGTCGAGGTCACGCGCAGGATGGCGTCCTCGATGGTCTCTTCCAGCGTCCGGGTTTGCAGTTTTTCACTCACACGCGCCAGCCACTCACTGCCGCGCCGCGCCAGGGAGGCCGTGCTGTCCACAAACTTCCACGCCACCACACCACCGACCAGGAGCGTGGCAAGGAAAGAGAGAACCAGCGCCTTCCAGCAGCCGGAGGGCTTTCGTTCCGGCGCAGCCGGTGGCGGCACATCGCCGCTGGGGGTTTCACTCATGTCAGTCATAGTCTCGCATTTGCCCTCAACATGCAAGCCTGGCAGACCCCTGGACCGCGCAGATAAAAAAAACGCGGAGCCGGCTTACCCGACTCCGCGTTCTGGCGGGGCGGTGTTTGGAAACCGCCGCACCGATGAAGGATTTACTTCACTTTGTCAGCGAACTTGGACGGATCCGCGTCGAACTTCGCTTTGCACTTGCCGCAGCAGAAGGCGACGGTTTTGCCATCGAACTCGCTGGTGCAGTTCGCCTTCACCGCTTTGCCGGAGACCGGGCACTCGGTGTTGACGGCTTTGCCAGCCAGGGCGGCACCGGAGGCCATCAAGCTAAGGGCCAGGACGGAGAGAAACGTCTTCATAGGAGGATGTTCAGAGGATGTTGAGTTTGGGTTGCACGTACTCCAGACGGCCAGGATGGCCGCCCGTGAGTTCGAAAAGTGAAAACGCAGCTCGCCGACAAGTATTAGCCTCAAAATTTTCACCCTGCCTGATTCACCCCATCGCGGGCATTCGCTTGCGATGAACGCGGCTCACCGTAACATGCCCGGTCATGTCTGCTCCGGTCCAATTTAAAGTCGGCAGTGAAAAGCTCATCAAGGTGCTGCCCGCCGCCTCGGCGCGGCTGCGCGGTCTGCTGAAAAAACAGGGTCGCGAGGAAAATGGCGCGCTGCGAGTGGCGGTGGTCGGCGGGGGCTGCTCCGGCCTGCAATACAAGATGGACCTGGTGGATGGCCCCGCCCATCGCGACATCCTCGTCACGTCGAACGAAGTGCGCGTGGTGATTGATCCCAAAAGCGCGCTCTTCGTCACGGGCTCCGAGCTGGATTACTCGGACGATCTGCAGAGCGGCGGATTCAAGGTCACCAACCCCAACGCCGTAGTCACCTGCTCCTGCGGCGAGAGCTTCGCCGCCTGAGGATGAGCACAGATTACTTTTCCCTCCTCGGCCTGCCCCGGCAGGCGGCCCTGGATGAGGAGGCCCTCACCCAGGCGCATCACGCCGCAGGCCGCAGCCTGCAGGCAGCCGCTGCGCCCGACGCCGCAGCCTCCATGCAGCTCAATGAGGCGCGCGATGTACTGTCCCAGCCCGATAGCCGACTGCGGCACCTGCTGGAGCTGGAATCTGCCGACGGCGAGGCCGCTTGGCGCACCGTTCCTTTGCCGGAAGAGCTGATGGGCCTGTTTCTCCAGCTCGGCCCCCTGCTGCAGGAGGTGGATGCCTTCGCCAAAAAAAAGCAGGCCGCCAGCAGCGCTCTCGCCCGTGCCCTGCTCGCCGGGGAAGAGATGCGCCTGCGAGAGCGGGTGGAAGATCTGGCTCCCGCGTTGGAGGCAGCCTGGCAGCCATTGATCGCCGAATTGACCCAGATCGATGCCCTGCGCGCCCAGGCCGCTCCCGACGCGCTCGAGCGGATGGCGCTGCTCAGCGCGCGCATGGCCTACCTGCGCCGCTGGAGCAGCCAGCAGCGGGAGGCTTTCATGAAACTCGCCACCTGACCCACCTCCGTCCCCCCCCACCACGCCCGGAGCTTTTCCGTCTCTGTTTCAACATTGATTCCTGCCCAGGTGTCGTTCAGTCTGCCCATTCACGCCTAGCCCCAACCATCATGACCATCACACCGGAACAGTACGAAAAACTCGGCTCCTTTTACCTCGGTCGCGAGTTCGATTTGAAGACCAAGGAAATGAACGAGACCCTGGTCAATTACGACTCAAAGGACCTCGTGACGCACGGTGTGGTGCTCGGCATGACGGGCTCCGGCAAGACCGGCCTCTGCCTGGCTCTGCTGGAAGAGGCCGCCATCGATGGCGTGCCCGTCATCGCCGTCGATCCCAAAGGCGACATCGGCAACTTCCTCCTGCAATTCCCCAACCTCAGCACCGAGGAATTCAAACCCTGGGTCAATGAAGACGACGCCCGCCGCAAGGGCCGCAGCCTGGACGAACAAGCCGCCAAAACCGCCGAAACCTGGCGCAATGGCCTCGAAGAATGGGGCGAGAGTGCCGAGCGCATCCAGCGCCTCCGCTCCGCCGTGGACATGGCCATCTACACGCCCGGCAGCAACGCCGGCCTGCCCGTCTCCATCCTCAGCTCCCTCGACGCGCCGGGAGACGAGGTCATGGAGGACCGCGAAATGCTCGCTGACCGCATCGAGAGCACCGTCTCCAGCCTGCTCGCGCTGATGGGCATCGAGGCGGATCCCGTGCAGAGCCCCGAGCATATCCTGCTCTCCAACATCATCGCCCACTTCTGGGCCAAGAAGATGAATCTCTCCCTCGAAGTGCTGGTGCGCGCCATCCAGCAGCCGCCCATCCGCAAGGTCGGCGTCGTGGATATCGACAGCTTCTTCCCCGAGTCCAAGCGCAGCGATCTCGCCATGAAGCTCAACAACCTGCTGGCCTCTCCCGGCTTTAGCGTCTGGTTGGAGGGCGAGCCGCTCGACATTCAGCGCATGTATTACACCCCCGAGGGCAAACCTCGCGTCACCGTCTTCTGCATCTCCCACCTCAGCGACACGGAGCGCATGTTCTTCGTCTCCCTCCTGATGAATCAGATCCTCGGCTGGATGCGCCGCCAATCCGGCACCACCAGCCTGCGCGCGCTCTTCTACATGGACGAAATCTACGGCTACCTCCCACCGACGGCCAATCCACCGTCGAAAAAGCCGATGATGATCCTCCTCAAACAGGCCCGCGCCTTTGGTCTCGGCCTGCTGCTCGGCACCCAAAACCCCGTGGACCTCGACTACAAAGCCCTCTCCAACATCGGCACCTGGTTCCTCGGCCGCCTGCAAACCGAGCGCGACAAAGCCCGCGTCCTCGACGGTCTCGAAGGTGCCGCCGGCAGCAACGGCGTCAGCTTTGATCGCCCCACCCTGGAGAAAATGCTCGCCGCCCTCGGCAACCGCGTTTTCCTCATGAACAACGTCCATGAAGATCACCCCGTGGTCTTCCAAGTGCGCTGGGTGATGAGTTATCTCGCCGGTCCCCTTTCGCGTTCCCAAATCAAAACGCTGATGGATCCCATCCGCCCCGAGCCCAAGAGCGCCACCGCCTCAGCCGACGACGGCTTCGCCCCGCCCAGCGCCGCCGCTGAGTTCTCCGATCGCAACACCATCAAGCCGCGTCTGCCGGAGGGCGTCGAAGAGTACTTCCTGCGCACCAACGGCACCATCGATGCCGACCACCTCACCTACGTGCCGGCCATGCTGCGCTCCGCCACCGTGAAATTTGAAGACGCCAAAAAAGGCATCGACGGACGCTCCATCGTCACCCGCGTCAATGAAATCGACGTCAAAGGCCAACGCGTCGATTGGGACAAAGAAGTGGAGCTACCGAAAAACCTCGACCTCAGCCGCCTCGAACGCGAACCCACCGAAGGAGCCGCCTGGGCAGAACTGCCGGGTGCCGCACTCAAGAGCACCACCTACAGCCGCATCGAGAAAGACTTCATCGACTGGATCTACGACAACGAAGCCATCGAAGTGCAATTCAGCCCTCTGCTGGAGACCTACTCCAATCCCGGCGAGAGCGCCGGCGACTTCCGCGCCCGCGTCTCGCAGACCGCGCGCGAGCTGCGCGACAAAGCGGTGGACGAACTCAAAACCAAGGCGCAGAAGGCCATCGACAGCCTCGTCACCAAAGCCGAAAAAGCCCAGGACAAGGTCGAAGAGCAACGCTCCCAAGCCAACAGCGCCAAAATTTCCACCGTCGTTCGCATCGGCTCCGGCATCCTCGGAGCCTTGCTCGGTGGCCGAAAATCCGGCCTCGGATCCGTCGCCAGCAGCACCAACATGTCCGGCGTCTCCCGCGCCTGGAAAGAATCGCGAGATGTCGCCGCTGCCGAGGAGGAATACGAACGCTACAAAGATCAGATCGCTGAGCTGGAGGAGAAAATGAACGAGGAAGTGGAGAAGATGAAGGAAAGCTACGACCCCAGCGCCCTGAAGTTTGAGTCCGCCAAAGTCACACCCCTCAAAAAGAACATCCAGCCTACCGCGACCGGCATCCTCTGGCTGCCTCATGAAGAGGTGCGCGGTGAGTTGCGCACGTCTTGGGAGCGTTTCGAAAGCTGAGGCTCCGCGGTCGCTCCAACCCAAAGCCCATCGCAATTCGCCGGACCGTGGCGCGTTTCCATGGTCATGCGAATCTCACGCCTTCTGAACTGGATCTGCGTCCTCAGCCTCACCGCTTCGGCGGTGGCGTCCGCTGCGGATCGACCCAACATCCTGTGGTTTGTCGTCGATGACATGTCGCCCAGTTTCGGCTGCTACGGCGAAACCTTGATTCAAACACCAGCGGTGGATCGCCTGGCTGCGGAGGGAACCAAATTCACCCGCGCCTACATCACCGCGCCGGTGTGCTCAGCCTGCCGGTCCGCGCTGATCACCGGCATGTATCAAACCACCATCGGCGCGCATCATCACCGCAGTGGCCGGGGCGAGCTAAAGATCCATCTGCCGCCGGACGTGCATCCCGTGCCCGTCTTGTTTCAGCAGGCGGGTTATTACACCTGCATCGGCAGCGGATTGCCGGGCATGGATCATCGCGGCATGCCGGTGGGCAATGGAAAGAAGAAGGGAGCTGGCGCGCGCTTTGGAAAGACCGACTACAACTTCGAGTGGGATCCGGCGATGTACGACAGCCCCGACTGGGCCGGACACGGCGACAAACCCTTCTTCATGCAGGTGCAACTCCACGGCGGCAAATTGCGCGAGGGCACCCCCGAGGCGCGCGCAGCTTTCAAAGAGCGCGTCATCGCCGAACTCGGCAGCGCCACCGATCCCGCCAAGGTTTCACTGCCGCCGTATTACCCGGGCGACGACGTCATTCGCGAGGACTGGGCGCTCTACCTTGATGCGGCGCGCATGACCGACCTCCATGTCGGCCGCGTGATGCAGCGCTTGGAAAAGGAGGGACTGCTCGACAACACCCTGATCATCTTCATGACCGACCACGGCATCAGCC
>JAGRPD010000468.1 GCA_020439875.1 Verrucomicrobiales bacterium | reverse complement strand
GCGGCAAACTCACGCTGGATTTGAAAGCGCTCAAACTTTCGCCGGGCACCTACGGCTGCATCCTGCAGGGCACGGCGAAGATGAAGGTGGCGCGCGGAACCGACGAGCTAACATTGGCCGAGAAGAGCGCGGCAAAGGCGGCTGCCGAATTCGATGCCGCGAAGAAGAATCCCGCCAATGCCGAAGCGTTGAAGAAGGCGGCGGCGGCCAAAGCCGCGGCGGACAAACTCGTCGCGGATCGCAAGGCCAAGGCGCAGCCGAAAGACGCGGTGTTTCTGGTGTATTCCCAACCGATCCGAATCCGCATCACCGAGCCAGCAAAGCCATGAGAGGGACTGTTGTCATCGCAATTGCCGCGCTTCTGTCGGCCCCGGTTCGCGGGGCGTTGGTCGAGTATGAAAAGGAATTGCTGCCGGTGTTGAAGGACAACTGCATTCCCTGCCACAACAAGACCACCACCAAGGCCGGGCTAAACATGGAGACGCCGGAGCTGATGCTCAAAGGTGGCGACTCCGATGTGGGCATCGTGGTGGGGGAGGGGGCCAAGAGCCTGATCTTCCAGGCGGCGGCCAACCAGTGGGACTCCGAGATGCCGCCGAAGAACAACAAGGTCGGAGCGGTGCCGTTGACGGCGTCGGAGCTGGACCTGCTGAAGCGCTGGATCGACGAGGGCGCGGTGCATGCCGAGGCGCAGGAAAAGGTCATCGACTGGGAACCGCTGCCCGCCGGGCTGCAGGCGATTTATGCGGTGTCGATCACGCCCGACGCGCAATTCGCGGCGGCGGCTCGCGGCAACCAAATCTCCATCTATCATCTGCCCACCCAATCCCTGGTCACCAAGCTGACGGACCAGAGCCTGATCGAATCCGGACTTTACGCGCAGCCGGGTGTGGCGCATCGCGACGTGGTTCCGGCGATTGCGTTCAGCCCCGACGGTTCGCGACTCGCGACGGGCAGCTATCGTGAGGTGAAACTTTGGAAGCGGATGCCGGGAAGCGGTGCGCCAGCGAAAGCCGAGGCAGCGACCAAACTGCGGGTCGAAGCGGGCAAGACACCGGACGTGGTGAGCTTGCTCGATCAACCGACCGGGAAGACGCTGCGGGACTTCAAGCATGGCGCCAAGATCACGGCGTTCACGCTGGCTGCGGACACGCAACGTTTGGCGACGGCGGGGGAAGATCACCGGGTGAAGGTTTGGGAGACCGCCACGGGCAAGCTGCTGCTCGAAATCAAAGGCACCTTGGAGTCGGGACAAGATGTGTCGGTGAAAGCGAGGAATCAGGCGCGCGCCGGTGTGGAGTCGGCTTGGCTGGCGGAAAAAATCACGCAGACGCAGAAGGAGGTCACCGACCTGGAGGCGCGCTCGAAGAAGGCGCAGCAGTTGGCGGAGACTTCGAAAAAGGACGTCGATCCCAAACGCAAAGACGCCGAAGCAAAGGCCAAAGCGCAGACGGAAGCCGAGACCGAGTCAAAGAAGTTGGCAGACGAAGTTTCCAAGCAACCGAAGGACAAACCGAATGCGGAGCTGACCAAGAAGTTGGAAGACGCGCAGGCCAAGGCCGAGAAGACGGCCGCCGATGCCAAAACCGCGCGGCAAGCCCTGCAACGGGTGGAGGCCACCGTGGCCGAGAGCGCCAAAGAGATCGAGTTTTTGAAAAAGGAGATCGCCGCCACCCAAGCGAAGCTGGCCCAGCTCAAAACCGATGCGGACGCCGCGAAAAAGGCGGTGGAAACGGCGAAGGCCGCCGAAGCGGCGGCGGTCAAAGCGCACGAGTCGGCGATGCCGAACCTCGACGCTCTCTCCTTCTCCGCGAAGGGGCTGGAGTTGCGGTCGAAGACGCGGGACGGCAAAACGCTGGCTTGGAGCGCGGCGACGGGTTGGCCGATGGAGCCGGGCGCGACGGAATCGAAGTGGGTGCTGGAGCGGACACTGGGCAGTGGCGGAGCGGATTCGCCAATCACCGACCGCGTGGCGAGTCTCGCTTTCACGACTGATGGCAAGGTGCTCGCGGTGGGCAGTGGTGAACCGTCGCGCAGTGGCGACATCACGCTGTGGGACACTTCGACCGGCACCTTGAAGAGTCGTTTTGATGAGGTGCATCTCGACACGGTGTTGAGTCTGGCGTTTTCACCGAGTGGCCAGCAGTTGGCCAGTGGGGGTGCGGACAAGGCGCTGCGCATTCTCGATCCCGCCACGGGCAAGATGCTGAAGGTGTTTGAGGGTCACACGCATCATGTGCTCGGCATCGGCTGGCGCGCGGATGGGCGGCTGCTGGCGAGTGCCGGCGCAGACAACAGCGTCAAAATTTGGGACTGGACGATCCGCGACCGGCGCAAGGACGCGGCGGGCTGGGACAAGGAAGTCACCGCGCTGCGGTATCTCGGCGGTGGCGATGTTTTTGTGACGGTCTCGGGCGATGCCAAAGTGCGTCTGCTCACCAGTGATGGGGCTGAGGTGAAGACGCTGCCCGGCGCGGCCGATTTCATGAACGCCGTGGCGGCATCGCGCAGTGGCGAATGGATCGTCGGCGGTGGTCAGGACGGGACGCTGCTGGTTTGGCAGGTTTCTTCAGGCAAGCAGGTGGCGGTGCTGAAGTAGGGCCATCAATCGTCTTCGGAATCCGGGGCATCGCCGCCGATCACGACGTTCTCATAGAGGTCCGCCAGAGAGAGGCTCGCGTCGATTTCGGGCAGGGGAATGACTTCATCGAGATCGGTATAGACCTCGGGCTCGAAACCGTGGTCGCCCCGGCGAAACACGCGCACGCGCCGGATGTTCGTCTCAACCAGCAGATAGACTCGCAGCGTCGGAATCTGAAAATAACCGTCCCTTTTTTCGCCCTCATCGAGTCGGCGGGTGGATTCGGATATCACTTCGATGATGACGACGGGGCGATCCTGATAGCTCGAATCGGGAGGATTGGAATCACAAACCACCGACACATCCGGGTAGTAGAACCGGGTCGCAAAAGGGGTCGCGATGCGGACCTTCATGTCCGAATTGAAGGGGCGGCACTTTTTGCCTTTGAGGGCAGCGTGAAGGCCCACCAATGCGTTTCCCGCTGCGGTGTTGTGATTGGTGTTGGTGTCGTCGCGTGGATAGACGCCGCCCTCCACGTATTCTCGTTTCACCCGCGACAATTCTTCCGTGCGCAGGTAGTCCGTGACGGACACAAGACAGGATGAAGAAGCGGACTTCATGGTGGGGCCGAATGATCGGGGTGCCTTGGGATCTGTGAGGGAAAAGGCGGCTGCGTTCATGCGCAAGCTCGGAGGGAACTTACCAAAGCGGCTTCTTGTTCGCAAGTGCGCTGCTTTGAGGGCCGTATTCCTGCGCCTGATGGCCCGGTCTGTTGTTTTGTTTTCCCTTTTGCTGCTGCTCTCCACGGGGGCGGGAAGGGCCACGCCTGCGAACAAGAAGGCGCTGGCCAATCACTTCGAGCATTTTTTGGCCGAGCGGTTGAACGACTGCACGACCTGCCACCTGCCTTCGGAGGTTCACTCGCCGCGCTCGCTGGAGGAGTTTCCGCACAACGCGTTTGGCAAGGCGCTGCACAAGCTGGGGGAGGAGATGCCGCTGGGCGAGCGGATCGACCAACTGGCGGCGGGGGATGCGGATGGGGATGGCGTGTCGAATTTGAGCGAACTTTTGCTCGGATACTTTCCCGGCGACCAGGCGGACAAGCCGGACGCGGTGGCGCTGAAATCCGAAGCCGCGAAGCAGGAAGCCTATGCCGCTTATTTGCAGCGCTACCCCTGGCAGCCGTTTCAGCCGGTGAAGCGTCCGCAGGTGCCGGAGGTGGCGGGGGCGACGATCCAAATTGCCAATGCGATTGATGCCTTTGTGGCGCAGCAGCAGGTGGAGCGCGGTCTGAAGGCGCAGCCGGAGGCGGACAAGCGCACGCTGCTGCGGCGGGTGCATCTGGATTTGATTGGCATCGCGCCGACGCCGGAAGAGCAGGCGGCATTTCTCGCCGACAGCTCACCGCAGGCCTACGAGCGCGTGGTGGATCGGCTGTTGAATGACCCGCGCCATGGCGAGCGCTGGGCGCGACATTGGATGGATGTGTGGCGCTACTCCGACTGGGATGGTTACAAGGACATGATCCGCATTTCCCAGCCGCACATTTGGCGCTGGCGGGATTGGATCATTGAGTCGCTGAACGCCGACAAACCCTACAGCCGCATGGTGCAGGAGATGCTGGCGGCGGACGAGCTGGAGCCGGAGGATCTCGACGCCCTGCGCGCGACGGGTTTCCTGGTCCGCAATTTCCACCGCGACCGCTACCAGTGGATGGACATGGTGGTGGAGCACACCTCGAAGGCCTTCATGGGCCTGACGATGAACTGCGTGAAATGCCACGACCACAAGTATGATCCGATCCCGCAGGAGGACTACTACAAGGTCCGCGCCGTGTTTGAGCCGTACAACGTGCGCACCGAGCCGGTGCCGGGAGAGCTGGACACGACGAAGGACGGGCTGGTCCGCAGCTACGACCAGAGCCTGAAACCGGTGACCTATCTTTTTGATCGCGGCGATGAGCGCAACCCGGTCAAGGACAAGCCCATCCTGCCCGGAGTGCCCGCCCTGTTTCACAGCCAGCTCCAGGTCAAGCCGGTCAGTCTGCCGCTCACGGCCAAGCAGCCCGAGAAGCGCGACTACGTGCGCGAGGCGCTGCTGGAGGACGCCGAGGCGAAGCTCAGCGCGGCCAAGTCGGAGTGTGAGGCGGCCAAGGGAAAACCGGAGCTGCTGGCGGAGAAGGAATTGAAACTCAAAGCGGCCGAAGCCCGCCGCGCCGCACTGCTGACCATGCTGCCACTGGAGGAGCAGGAGGATCGCGGCATGGACAAAAAATCGGCCAAATGGCACGGCATGGCGGCCCAGGCGCGCAAGGCGCAACTGGCGGCCGACCTGCTGGAGGCGCAGTATGCGCAGGCCGCCGCGGAGAGTGCGGTGGAAAAAGCGAAGGAGAAAATTGCCTCCGCCAAATCCGGGACCGACACCGTCGCCGGAAAGAAGGCCCTGGCCGCCGCGGAGCCGAAACTGAAAGCGGCTCAGAAAGCGCTGGCCGCCGCCAAGAAGGCGCAGAAGGACGCCGACGCCGAGGACTTCAAGCCGCGCGAGGTGAAGACGTATCCCGACTCCAGCACGGGCCGACGGCTGGCCTTTGCCAAGTGGCTGACCTCGGAGCAAAACACGCTGTTTGCGCGGGTGGCGATGAATCACGTTTGGCTGCGGCATTTTGGAAATGGCATCGTCGCCACGCCGGATGACTTTGGCGCCAACGGCAAAAAGCCGACGCACCCCGCGCTGCTCGACTGGCTGGCGGCGGAGTTCATGGAGCGCGGCCACTCGTTCAAGCAGATGCACAAGCTGATCGTGATGAGCAGCACCTACCGCATGGCCTCCACGACGAACGAGGCGGACGCGAAGATCGATCCCGACAACGTCTGGCTGTGGCGGGCACCGACGCGCCGCATGGAGGGCGAGTTGGTGCGCGACAACCTGCTGGCGGCGGCGGCCCTGCTCGATGCCGAAGTGGGCGGGCCGGACATCGACAACAAGGACGCGGAGACCTCCCACCGGCGTTCCATTTACCTGCGGCAGGCGCAGGAAAAGAAGGTGGAGTTTGTCCGCATCTTCGACGGACCGAGTGTGAACGAGTGCTACCAGCGGGAGCGCAGCATCAAGCCGCACCAGGCGCTGGCGCTGCTGAACAGCCAGCTCACGCGCGATGCCACCACCGCCCTGGAGGCCGAGCTGAGCGCGGCGGCGAAGAGCGATTACCAGGCCTTCATCGACACCGCCTTTGCCCGCATCCTGGCCCGCGCGCCGAAGCCGGACGAGGTGGCGCTTTGCCAGACCTACCTGACGGATTCCAACGCCGCCAAAGATCCCACCCGCGCGCGCCAGCAACTGCTGACGATCCTTTTCAATCACAACGACTTCGTGACCATTCGCTGAGGCGCGGAGTCGCGGGGGCGCGGACAATCCCCGCATAGTGGTTGCCAAGGAAGGGTCAGTGGAGGGTGGCGGGGCGGGCCTATGATGGATTTGAGCCTTGTGAAGGCCCCGTCGGGGTCCTCATACTGGAGTTTTTCCATGAACGCGCCCAACCACACAGCCACGGGAGTCCGCCCCCTTTCTCCAGACCGGCGTTTGCTCGATGCCGGCAGCTCCAACGGTACCCACCCGGCCTCCTCCGCAGGGGCGGTGCTGGGTCGGCAGCACCACACCGTGATCGGCTACGACGGTCTGAAGCGGCTGGCGCTGATGGTGACGCCGGAGGGTGACGGGGCGTTTCGCGACCAATTGTGGGAGGTGATGTCCACCATCCGCGCCATCCTGTTGGAGCAGGCGGAGCCGATGACGCTGACGACGCAGACGGTGTTCCTGCGCGATGCGGCGGACGCGGAGGCGGCGACGAAGCTGTTCGAGGCCTACCACGGCGAGCGGATGCCGCTGACGGTGTTTGTGGTGCAGCCGCCCTGCGATGGCAAGCGGCTGGCGATCGAGGCGTGGGCGATCAGCACGCAGTCGGCCCAGGTGGACTACGTGGGGCCGCATTTGGTGACGGTGTCGCACGACGGGCTGCGTTGGGTGCATGCCTCGGCCGGCACGCTGCGGCAGCCGGAGGGCAGTTCGTTTGATCAAAGCGCGGCCTTGTTCGGCCAACTGGCGTCCACTCTGCGCGGCGCGGGTGTGCCGTTTGAGGACGTGGTGCGGGTGTGGCTGTATCAAGGCAACATCACCGAGCCGGACGCGGGCATTGAGCGCTACCGGGAGCTGAACCGCGCGCGCACGGAGTTTTTTGCGGGGGTGGCGTTTGATGAATTGAAGCTGGTGCCGAAGTGCCGGGGACGGACGGTTTATCCCGCCAGCACGGGCATCGGCACGCTGGAGCACGGCCTGACGACGACCTGCATGGCGCTGCAAACGAATCGCAACGATGTGGAACTGCTGCCGCTGGAGAATCCGCTGCAAACTTCGTCCTTCGACTACCCGGAGTGCTACTCGATCAAGAGCCCGAAGTTTTCGCGGGCGATGGCGGTGCGCATCGGCCAGCATGTGACGACGTGGGTCTCCGGGACGGCGAGCATTGTGGACTCGGAGACGGTGCATGTGGGGGATGCGGCGAAGCAGACGGACCAGACGCTGACCAACATCGAGCAATTGATCGCGGCGGAAAACTTTGCCCGCGGCGGTTGGCAGGACGCGGGGGCGGAGCTGGCAGACTTGGCGAAGATCCGGGTGTATGTGAAAAATCCCGACGACTACGAGGCGGTGCGAGGGGTGTGCGAGCAGCGGCTTGGGGAGGTGCCGGCGATTTACGCGGTGGCGGATGTGTGCCGGCCGGACCTGTTGGTGGAGATTGAGGGCGTGGCGTTTTCATCGTTGAAAGGGGGTGCGGCATGAGGGCGCGCGGGCTTTGTCTGGCGGTGCTGCTGGCGGCGGGTGCTGGGTTGCGGGGGCAGAATCCGGTGTTTGAATCCGGGCCTGCGGATCCGCAGGCGACGGCGGGCACGCCGAGCGGCCGCATCGACGAGGCGGTGTGGGCGGGGCTGGCGCAGGCGGGGTTCAAACCGGCGCTGCTGTGCTCGGACGCGGTGTTTTTGCGGCGCGCGTTTTTGACGGTCATCGGCACGCTGCCGACGGAGGCGGAGGCGCGGGCGTTTTTGGAAAACGCGTCGCCGGGGAAACGGGCGGAGCTGGTGGAGGCGCTGCTGCAGCGGGATGAGTTTGCCGATTA
>JAGRPD010000035.1 GCA_020439875.1 Verrucomicrobiales bacterium | reverse complement strand
GGCGGCACGGTGGCGGATCGACATCCGAAACGCCACATCCTGCTGGGGACGCAAGCGGCCTCGATGCTGCTGGCGCTGCTGCTCGCGGCTTTGGTTTACACGGGTGTGATCGAGGTCTGGCATGTGGCGGTGATCGGCTTTTCCCTCGGCGTGGTGAATGCCTTCGATGTGCCCGCGCGGCAGTCGATCGTGGTGGAGCTGGTGGGAAAGGAGGACCTGACCAACGGCATCGCGCTGAATGCGTCGATGTTCAATCTGGCGCGGGTGACGGGCCCGGCGCTGGCGGGCATCCTGATCGGCATCATCGGCATGGCCGGCTGTTTTTTGCTCAACGGTCTGTCCTACATCGCCGTGCTTTTGAGCTACCTGATGCTGCGGCTGCCCAAGGCGGAATCAACCCGCGAGCCGCAGCCTTTCGTTCAGGCGACGAAGGAGGCGTTTCGCTACATCGCCGGGCATGGTCCGCTGCGCGGCATCATGATTTTGATTTCGACCTTCAGCACCTTTGGCATCAGCGCGCTGGTGCTGATGCCGGTGTTTGCCAAAGACCTGCTGGGCGGGGATGCCACGTCGTTTGGCCTGCTGATGGCCTGCAATGGCGGCGGCGCACTGCTGGGCGGGCTGTCGCTGGCGTCTTGGGGCAACCGTTTTTCCCGGCGCAGGCGCATTTATGCCGGGCTGTTCGGCTGCTGCCTGTTTCTGAGCTTGTTTGCGCTGTCGAAAATCTATTGGCTGTCCTGCGCGCTGCTGCTGTGCGCGGGTTATTGCATGATCGTGTTTTTGGCAACGGCCAACACCGCCACCCAACTGCGCTCACCCGATGCGTTGCGGGGTCGGATCATGGGCTTTTATTCACTGTGCTTTTTGGGGATGAGTTCCATCGGCGGTCTGGTCACGGGCGCGATGGCCCGCCTGTGGGGCGCTCCGGCGGCGGTGTTGGTTGGGATGGCGATCTGCGTGACGGTGGGCGTGATGGTGATCACGCGGATCATTCCGATCCCGTCCGATCCGGATTCCTTGCCGCCGTGAGGAAAGCGGGTGGCGCAGGAAGTCTCGCCTCTCCGAGATTCGCCTGAGAGATCGCGGGATGAAGGGGCGTTTTCGACGGTCTCCAACCCACCATGAAATCCACCACACTCTTCTCCCTGCTTTTGTTGTCGGCCAGTCCGGTCCTCGCTGAAACGCCCGCCAATCCCGCCACCACTCCGGCGGAGCGGCCCGAGGCTCCGAAACAACAGCGTTTCGAGTCTTTTCTCCCCATCGCCAAAGCGGGTGAAGCGAAGCTGGTCTTCCTCGGCGATTCCATCACCGAGGGCTGGGAGAAAAAAGGCGCGGCGGTGTGGGACAAGTATTTTGCTCCCTACAAGGCTGCGAACTTCGGCATCGGCGGCGACCGCACCGAGCATGTGCTGTGGCGGATGGATCACGGCAACTTTGACGGCATCGACCCGAAGCTGGTGGTGCTCATGATTGGCACCAACAACACCGGTCACACGGGTCGCGACGGTTACATGTGCACGGCGGACCAGACCGTGACGGGTGTGAAGGCGATCCTCGATCAACTGAAGGTGAAGGCCCCCAACGCCAAGGTGCTCCTGCTGGCCATTTTCCCGCGCGGTGAAAATGCCGCCGATGAGAAGCGCCAAACCAACGAATCAATCAACGCGAAGATCCAAACCTTCGCCGACGGCGAGCGCGTGTTTTGGATGGACATCAACGACAAGCTCCTGCAACCCGACGGCACACTGTCGCGCGAGATCATGCCCGATCTGCTGCACCCGAATGAAGCCGGTTACGTGATCTGGGCGGAAGCCATCGCGCCGAAGGTGAAGGAGCTGATGCAGTAAGGCTTCGCGAATTGACGCCAGCGTTTGGAGGGCGATTCGCCCTCCACGCAAAATCTCATTGGCCTTGAGTGGCTGGGTTGGCGTTCGGCTCAGGGGCGGGTTTGATCTCAGGCTTCGGCGGGGCGGGAACCTGCACGGGCGGCGTGGTCACCGTCGTCGGTTTCTTTGGCAGGGGCTTGGGCTGAGCGGGCGCGGCAGTAGGCTTTGCGGCATCCTTGGCGGGCGCTGGCGCAGGCATCTTGGGCGCAGGCGCGGGGGCCGGCTTAGGCGACTGCGGGGCGGATGGTGCCGTCACGGGCGGTTGACCGCCCGGCATCAGGCTCGCCGCAGGCACGGCGGTTGGGGCAGCTTCGCCCTCCGCCGACGGATCCTTCAGGATCGCAGAACGCTTTTCCAGAAGCGGGCTGACCGCGTATTCGGCCACTTGGTACACCCAGCCATCGTACTTTTGCTCGCGGGCAAGTTTTTCCTCCATGGCCTTTTTGTCATCCGCAAACGCTTGATCAAGCTGCTCTTTGTCTTCGGGTTTTTCGCCCTTCCCTGGCTCCCGTTTTTCGGGGATTTTGGCGGTCGTTTTCACCGTCATGAAATATTGATTGGCTCCGTCTTTGACCTGTTTGGCCACGGCCACTTCGTAGGTGAACCCGCCGAAGGTTTTCAGGGTGGCTTTGACGGCGTCCTTCATGATTTCCTTTCCAGCGGCTGCCGACTGCACATCACTGAAGGAGGCAGAAGACAAGAGATTGGCGAGACCGATTTTACCGTTGTCCAGCACCTCACCCGCAGCAGGTTTCACGAGGTTGAAATCTTGATCATCCGCTTTGGCACGCGCAGCGGTCCAGCTTTCTTTGGCATCAGCTTGGGTGACGCTGACCTCGCGCAGGCCATCCACTTGAATGAAACCTTTGTCCACCCAGGACTCAGGTTTGGCATCGAGTTCATAAAAGGCCGTGCTGAGCATCCAGATGGCGTCGCCGTCCGAAGGGATGCGCACGAAGCGCTGCCCCTGTGCACCAAGCTGCGCATCGGTGCCCGCGACTTCCACGGAGTCACCCAAAATCATCTCCACCAGAGCGCGACCATCTGCGGAGAAGAACTCCACCAGGGTTCCTGCCCCGTCCTTGTTCGCTTCACCCTCGGGCTTCAGCAGGTGCGCACCTTTCCAGGCACCCTCTCGAATGATTTGCTTGCCGGTGATCTTGCTGTCCTTGATTTCGACGGTGCAGCCACGGAGACGATCAAAGGAGGCCGGATAGTTGTCGCGTTCCGTCACCACCCAGACGCCGTTGTCCACTTTGAGATCGACCTTGCTGTCGGGAGATTGAATGAGCACCCGCTGAACCTTGGAAAAGTCCACATCGGGAAAGAGATACTCACGCGTCTTTGTGTTGCTGGCGGTGGAATTGGAGAAGCGGGCATCGAGCTTTTGCTTCTTCAGAACAGCGATACCGACGAGCGCGGCCAGGGCGAGGATCAGAAGGAGAAGACGTTTCATGGCAAAGAGAAAACCTGAGAGTCCGAAGGTTGAGGGATGAAGAGAATGCGAATCAATGAGCAGCGGTCGAAGAACGGCGGATCAGGGCCATCATGCCTCCGATCACGATCACCAGCAGCGGCATGGCCAGGATGTTGAGAGCCATGAGCCAGGACTTGGTGCGGTCGATGTCCTTGTTCTGCTGCTTGCGCAATTCACGCAGTTTCTTGCTGAAATCCACCTGCTTGCTCATCAGCTCTTCCATCTGTTTTTGTTGAGCCGGATCTAACACGAGGTTTTGGCCCGATTGATCCGTCGTAAGCTTGAGCGCACCAATCTGCTGAGCCACCGCATCAGCCTCGGATTGGAGTTTCTCGAGTTCCGGGCGGTATTTCATTTCCACGTCATCGCGCATTTCATCGATTTTTGTGAAGGGACGTTGCGTGGCGGCGCGGCTGCGAACGGCCAGCAAATTGCCACCGCCACTGAGGAGTTCCACGGCGTTGAGGAACATGGGCAGATTGGAGTTGAGCGCGATCATGCCACCGGTGAGTTGATCTCGACCTAAGGCGAAGGCGTCGTAGAACATGTCCACATCAGCGAACACCACGACCATGCTGTCTGCCGAGGAGGACTCAGAGAGATGATCAGGCGGCAAGACGGGTTTGGAATCCGCCGGAGCGGCGGCTGCCGTCGGCGCAGCAGCGGGTGCTGGAGGAGGAACGAGGGTTGGTGCGGACGTCGGTGCAGGAGCAGCGCTGGCTGGAGGCGCGGTGGGAGCGGGCGTCTTGGGTGCGTCTCCCTTTGCAGCTTGAGGCTTCGGAGCAGGAGCCGGCGTGGGAGCCGCAGCCGGTTGGGCTTCTTCCTGCGCGCCTCCCGTTTCGGGTGAAGGTGGCATCGGCTTGGCAGGCGGTCCTTTGGGGAAAGCGGATTTGAATTTCCCGTTCAGTTGAGCGGCCAATATCTTTTTCCGACCACTGCCGACAAAGCCAACGAGCGGTTCGGTGCGCAGACTCTCGGCAGTGGAGATGCTGATGAGATCGCTCTGCTCCGAACTCTCCATGAGGGGCGTCAGCGTGATGCCCTCTGCTTCCAAATTGGTCAGGGCTCCACCGCTGATGAAACTGACCGATTGCAGACCTTCTGTGATGCGATCTTTCTCCGCCAGCGCGGTTTTGGGCAGCTGAAGAGCGGTGGCGTTTTCACGTCCGCCCAACACGTTTTGGAATCGCGTGTCGGCCACGACTTCGCTCTTCTGATAGCCAATTCCCCAGGCTTTGAAGAGATTCGGCAAATCCGACGTTTGGTTGACGATGCGCGACTGACCGGTCATGGGATCCTGGCCGCCATTGTAAGATTGGCCGATCCAGCAGAGCGGATCGACGCATGCAATGACACGACCGCCTTTGAGGAGGAATTGATCGATGGCGTATTCGGTTGTCTCCGAAATGTCTCCAGGATGGATGACGATGAGCACCGAGATCTCCGCATCGATTTTGTCGGACTGAGGGGAAACGTCCCGCACTTCGTAATCCATGCGAAGCTGCTGGACGATTACCCAAGGGGCCTCACCTCGCTGCCGATTGAATTGAAACATTGGCGAACCCTGCACGGGCATGGTGGACATGACGCCAATGATCGGTACTTTGGCGCTGATCACTTTGTTGATGGCACGGGCAATGTCGTATTCGAGCTTGGGTTCTTCCGTGGGGTTGAGGAAGGGAAGCACCTCCTTTTTCGTGCCCGATTGAATGGCAATACCCAGGTAGATGTTATCCCCCTGAGAATTGATCTGCATGCCCTGCACACGGTCTTCCCGCGCCTTGTCCTCTTCGTCCGTATCGGGATTGGGAGCAAACTTTTCCAGGATGATCCGGCTGGGATCCTCCTTCGCGATCTCGGTGAGCAGATCCTGCACGTTGCGCGCGTAGGACTTGAGCTGTTGGGGCATCACCCGATCTTCGTTGGATGCATAAAAACGGATGGTGACCGGTTGATCCGGATTGATCTCCGAGAGAATCTTTTCGGTCCCTGGAGACAGGGTGTAGAGACCATCTTGAGTGACGTCGAGGCGGCCATTGAAGAGTCCCATGCCGCCAACCAAAAGATTGATGACGACAACGATGGCGACGATGACGATGGTGATGGTCCAGGCGAGTGGCTGAGAGCGGCTCATGATCGTGCAGAGGTTAGATCGACAGGAAAATGGAGGTTAAGAACGCTTGGAGGCGAGGCCGAGTCCGGTAACGACCAGCGCGACGTAGATGACGGAGACAAAGTAGATGACGTCCCGAACCACGAGCACGCCTTTCGACATCTCATAAAAGTGATCCAGGAAGCTGAGGTAGGAAACGAAGTCCACGACGTGCTCACCCCATGCGGGCAAAATGTTGATCAACCAATCAATGATGCCGGGGTAACCGATGAGCGTGAACAGGAAGCAAAAGGCGACGGACACGATGAAACAGACCACCTGACTGCGAGTGAAGGCGCTCACCGCCGAGGTCACGGCCAGGCAAGCTAGTGCGTAGAGATAACTGGCGATGTATCCGGTGATGATAGGGCCCGGATCTGGATCTCCCAAATAACAAACGGTGATGACAATCGGGCAGGTGAGCACGAGGGCGATCAACCACACCGTGGCGGCGGCTTTGAACTTGCCAACGATGGCCTGCCAGGGAGAGATGGGCATCGTGAGGAGCAGCTCGACGGTGCCGAGGCGATGCTCCTCCGACCACAGCCGCATCCCCACGGCGGGTGCCAGCACGACGTAAATCCACGGGTGCCAGAAGAAAAAGGCCTGAACCAGAGAGGCGTCATTTTGATCCAGGAATCGACCAAACAAGAAGGCAAAGCCCATGGTGGCGAGCAGGAAGATGACGAGGATGACGTAGAGCACGGGCGAGTTCACATAACTGGAAAACTCCCGTTTGTAGATGGCCCAAATGTTTTTGATGTCACGTTGGATCATGGCGAAAAACTTGGTCGGATAAGGCTTGGACGTGGGTTAGCTCGAACGCGGGATTGAGATCAGGCGGCGGTGTCGGGGCTGGTCAGGTTGCGGAAGACTTCATCCAGACGGCCTTCGAGGGTGTGCAACTCCTCGACCTTCCAATTTTTGGCCGCCGCGAGAGCCATGACTTCGTGGGTGAATTTCTCCGCGACTTTGCGATCTTTGGGAATCAAGACGCCTTCAAAGCCTGCTTCGCTCGATTTTGCTTCCTCCACTTCAGACACGCCCGTGATGCGAGCCAGTTCCGATTTGATGGCCGCACCAGAAGCACCCCCGAGACTCACTTTTAATGCACCGGCGCGGGGGCTGCGCTGACGCAGCTCTTCGGGCGTACCATCCGCCACCATTTTGCCGCGATCGATGATCATGGCGCGGGAGCAGGCGGCATCCACCTCCTCCAGGATGTGGGTGGAAAAGATGATGGCCTTGGTCTCACCCATGCGCTTGATCATGGAGCGCACTTCGTGCTTTTGATTGGGATCGAGACCGTCGGTGGGCTCATCGAGGATGAGGACATCGGGATCGTGAATGATGGACTGGGCGAAGCAGGTGCGGTGGCGATAACCTTTGGACAGGGTATCCACACTTTGGTTGCGCACGCTATCGAGGAAACACAGATCCAACACCCGATCCAGCGCCCGAGCCCGCGCTGCACCGGAGAGGCCGCGGATTTCGGCAGTGAAATTCAGAAAGCTCGAAACCGTCATGTCGGAGTAGAGCGGAGCGGACTCTGGCAGGTAACCGAAGAGTCCCTTCGCGGCCACGGGATCATCGTCGATGCTGACACCACCGATGGTCACCTTGCCCGCTGTCGGGGTGAGGTAGCCGGTCACCATGCGCATGGTGGTGGACTTGCCCGCACCGTTGGGTCCGAGAAATC
>JAGRPD010000467.1:4788-8089 GCA_020439875.1 Verrucomicrobiales bacterium | reverse complement strand
ATCTGGCCGCCCCAGGGGATTTGTTCGGGGTTCGACCACGGCCAGACGTAGGTGTCGATGTTGCGGCGCGTGGTGGCTCGCGGAGCGAAGCGCCAATGATAGATGTCCGCGCCGCGTGAGGTGTCGACGGCGATCTCGCGTTTGCCATCGAGCCAGTCGAGGGTGCTGCGGGCCTGCTCGGGGCTGGCGAGGCCGTAGTGGATGGCCTCCAGATTCACGAAGGTGAAACCGAAGTCGTAGGCGCGGCCTTCAACATCGATCCAGCCGTTGAAGCGGCCCGTTTCGGCATTCCAGAAGCGTTTTTGAAAATCAGACCGCACCGCGTCGGCGAGCGTCGTGAGGTCTTCTGCATCGAATGGCGTTTCATCGGCTGGGATCTGCCATTCGGTGTGAGCTTGGATGCTCTTTTCCAGCGCGGTCATCGCCCGCAGCGCATCGTGCAGATAAATCGTCGCCATCGCGTCGTGCGCGCCGAAGGGCACGAGGTCGTAGTAGTTGTTTCCCACGCCGAGACCGGGACGTATCGACTTTTGGCCGTCAGGCCCGATCACGAGCCCGCTGCGGCCATCGTGGCCCACCCAGGGGACAAAGACGTGCTTCTCCTCGCGCACGCGAAACTCCTTCAGAGCAAAGTGCAGCGCCTTTCTCATGCGACCGATGTTCTGCCGCAGGAACTCGACATCGCGCGTCCACGCGAAGTAATCGCCGCAACCACGCAGGAAGAGCGCGTTGGTGATGGGATGCCGCGTGTCGATGGCGGTGATGATGGACTTCAAATCGATCTCCGCGCCCGCCGCGTGATCGAGTCGCAAACGATAACGCGTGAGCACTCCCGCATGCTCCGGACGCCGGTAGAGCGGCACATTCGCGTATTGCATCGCCTTCGGCGCGGGAAAGTTCACCACGCGACCCGCCGGCCACGTCGGCTCGCCCTCCAGCAGCCACTCGATGCCTGCCTGCGACTCCGCCTTCAACCCACGCGCCGCCCATTCCACCCGCGCGAACGGCGCCACGATGGTCCCGCAGCGAAACGGCGGCGTGGAGATCGTCACCACATCCGCCGTCGCTTTCAATTTCAGCCCTGCCACCGGATCGATGCCGATCACCTCCGCGCCCGCGATCTCCCAGCCGTCCGTGCTCGTCAGCGGCTTCAGCGCGAAGTTCTGGATGGCCCACACCTCATCCAGAATGGAGAATTGAAACCCCGGCCCACCACTCTGCTGCCACGCCGGAAACGGCCAGCCCTCGCTGTGCGCCATGCCGCGATGCTGCTGCATCGACACATAGCCCTCCGCGTCGATCCGGCGATTCAACAACGAAGCCCGATACTGCGCCCGCTTCTTCTCCGAAGCCCAAAGCGTCGCCATCGGCAGCCACGCATCCCACAACGTGCAATCCGAGAACGCCGCGTCGTGATGCAGCGCATGCAGGTCGTTCAGCGCCTTCATTTCCGCCTCGTACCCGGGAACGATGAACTGCGGGAGTTCTGCAGAGGCGATCTTCGTTGCGACGAAGATGGCGAACAACGGTAGAAGTTTCGTTCTCATGCCGCAGAAAGGTTGTTTGGCATTAACAGGCAAACTCCATCCGATAATGTTCAAGGCGTGGCGAGTGGAGGGTGACATCGCGGGAATCAACGGCGTGTTTGATGACACATTCTCAGCATACGGCATGGAACACTCCGCTACGGCCGTTTGAAGCCGCTCATTCGAGGCGTCCACTTTCCATGAAATGTCCGAATAATCACCATGCACGATCTTGACGAGTCGCTGCAAAAATAGCAATAGTTAGCAACTATGAACGTCGCACTCACCGCTCATTGGGAAGGATTCATTCGTCAGTTGATCGACTCCGGGCGCTACAACAACGCCAGCGAGGTCGTCCGCGCGGCCCTGCGCAAGCTCCAGGACACCGAGGGCGAAATCTTTCCCGCTGGCAGCCTGAAGCATCTCTACACCAAGGAAGAAAACGCCGCCGAAACAAAGCTCGCCCGGAAGCTCCGCATCCCGAAGCCTGACGAAGTATGAAGCCTTGGGACATCTACACCTACGACTTCGGCGATGCCGGACCGCACCCTGCGGTCATCGTCTCTCATCCAGACCGTGTCGCCAAAGCCGAATGGGTGAATGTCCTGCTTTGCACCACCCAACGCGCCAACCGCTCCCCCAAAGAGACCGAGGTCCGCCTCAACGGTGCCGATGGGCTTGATTGGGAAACGCTCTGCCGCTGCGATGCACTCTGGCTCGTGGAGAAGTCCCAGCTCACCAAGAAACGCGGCAGCGTCGCCATCATCCGGCGCCGACAGATCGTGGACAAGATCAACGCCAGCATGGGGTGGAAGCTGGTGTGATCACCATCCTTCGAGATAGAGAAATCAAACCCCGGCCCACTACTCTACTTCCTTGCCGCGATGCTGCTGCATCGACACATAGCCCTCCGCATTGATCCGCCGATTCAGCAACGACGCCCGATACTGCGCCCGTTTCTGTTCCGATGCCCAAAGCGTCACCATCGGCAGCCACGCATCCCACAGCGTGCAATCCGAGAACGCCGCGTCGTGATGCAGCGCATGCAGGTCGTTCAGCGCTTTCATTTCCGCCTCGTGGCCGGGGACGATGAACTGCGGGAGGTCCGCCGCCCTCAGCAAGCCGAAGGAGATCGCCCCAAGCATCGAAGATAGAAAAAGAAGCCGCACACCTCTCTCAACGCTCCGAGTTCGTCTGCCCACTCAGTTCATTGCGCACCCGTGGGTGACTGAAATGCACTTGAGAGAGTTGTGCCCACGCTTTGAGTTTCCTGCTCAGCTCTCCTTTTCAGGCCCACGCTTCGGTTCCCGCAGCTTTCGCGGCCTCGGGAGCTTCTTCAGCTCTTGGGCGGCTTTTTCAAAATCTGCGTCGATGCGCTGCGGCTGGGTATCGAGCAGCTTGCGATAGTGCTCATACTCGCGCTCGGCTGTTTGTCGGGCATCCTCGGCAGACACCGCGCCTGCATGCTCTAGCAGCGGACGACCGCTTGCTTTGAGGAACTCATCCAGCTTGGCGATCCAGTCGCGCATCGTCATCGGCTTGCGTTCCAGCGCCTGGAGTTCCGCATACTCGATGTAGAGGTTCACGATGCGGTTCAGCACCTGGAGCTCGTTTTCCGTGAGATAGTTTTTGGCGATGCCCACATCGTCCTTGCGCACGACGCCGCCCGGTCGCGTGGTTTGCAGGCCCATGAAGGGTTTGGAGGCATCCGCACGCTCCGCGATCACCTCCGCCGCCGTGTGACCGTGCGTGGCCCAGTGCATCTTGTTCTGCAC